>CANQLW010000011.1 GCA_947624805.1 uncultured Clostridia bacterium
TGTTGAGCGAGAACTGCGCCGCTCCACCCAATTTGCCGAACCCCTTCGGCTTAATGTCTTCTCGAGCGAATGAGAGGATGACCCAAGAGAACAAAAACGTGAGTTTCCTCGAACGTATTTATTTGCGTAGCCCCGCGAGATTCTTCGGGAATTACTCTTCGGACTTTGTACGACCCACTCTCTCAGAATGACGCGCTATCGCGCGTCCGCGGGACGGAGCAAAGAAATCGTTCGAAACCACTCATTACTCCCATTCAATGGTTGCGGGAGGTTTGGATGTGATATCATAAACGACCCTGTTCGCGTGGCCTACTTCGTTCGTGATACGGTTCGACACACGCTCTAAAACTTCAAAGGGGATCCTTGCCCAGTCCGCCGTCATGGCGTCCACGCTCGTGATGGCACGGAGGGCGATCACGTTCTCATAGGTACGAAAATCCCCCTGCACGCCCACCGTTTTACTGTCCGTGAGAACGGCGAAGTACTGCCAGATCTCCTTTTCCAGCCCCGCTCGGGCGATCTCTTCACGGAAGATCGCATCTGCATCGCGGAGGATCGCAAGTTTCTCCTCCGTCACTTCGCCCATGATACGGATGGCGAGCGCGGGGCCGGGGCAGGGCTGTCGCCAGACGATCTCATCGGAGAGCCCGAGCTCCCCTCCTACCCTTCTCACTTCATCCTTAAAGAGCTCGCGAAGCGGCTCTATGATCTCCTTGAAATCCACGACAGAGGGAAGTCCCCCCACGTTATGGTGCGATTTGATGACCGCGCTCTTGCCCTTTCCGCTCTCCACGACGTCGGAATAGATCGTTCCCTGCACCAAAAAGTCCACGGCGCCGATCTTTTTCGCCTCTTTCTCAAAGACGTCGATGAAGAGCTTGCCGATGATCTTCCGCTTCTGTTCGGGGTCTGATACCCCCTTGAGGGCGCTCAAAAAGAGCTCTCCCGCGTCCACCTTGATAAGATCCATGCCCAGCCCGTCACGGAAGACGGATAATACCTCTTCGGGCTCGTTTTTGCGGTGAAGGCCGTGGTCGACAAACACACAGGTCAGCCTGTCCCCGACCGCTCTGTGAACGAGCGTCGCGGCGACGGCGGAATCCACCCCGCCCGACATGGCGCAGAGCACTTTCCCGTCCCCGACTTTTTGCCTGATCTTCTCCACCTGCTCCGAGACGAATCCCTGCACCGTCCAGTCCCCTCTCGCACCGCAGACACGGTAGAGAAAGTTTCTCAGGAGCCGGTTGCCGTACTCGGTATGTACAACTTCGGGATGAAATTGCACGCCGTAGAGCTTCTTTTCCTCATTTCCGAAGATCGCCTGGGGACAGCTCTGCGTGGAAGCGAGCGTTTCAAAGCCTGCGGGGAGCTCTTTGACGAGATCGGTATGGCTCATCCAGCAGATACTCTTTTGAGGAATATCCGTAAAGAGTCGGCTTTCCTTTGCCAGAGTGAATTCACGTCTGCCGTACTCGCTCGATGCGGCGTGTTCCACCTTCCCGCCGAGAATGTGGGCGATGAGCTGGCAGCCGTAGCAGATCCCGAGCACGGGGATCCCGAGCCTGAGCACTGCGCTGTCGATACGGGGAGCATCCGTGTCATAGACACTGTTCGGGCCGCCCGTAAAGATGATGCCGATCGGGTCATATGCCCTGATCTGATCCGCCGTCATTTCAAAGGGCTTGAGATCGCAGTAGACCCCGAGATCGCGGACCCGCCGCGCGATAAGTTGATTGTATTGCCCGCCGAAGTCGAGCACAAGGACCCGCTGATGCTGCATGACAACTCCTTAAGGATTTCTTACCGTGTAATTCGGCGCCTCTTTGGAGATCGAAATGTCGTGCGGGTGGCTCTCCTGAAGTCCCGCGTTCGTGATACGGATGAACTCCGAATCCGTCCTCAGCGCCTCGATGTTCTTCTTGCCGCAATAGCCCATGCCCGAGCGGATGCCGCCCGTGAGCTGATAGACGATCTCCGACACGCTTCCGCGGTAAGGGACACGCCCCTCGACCCCCTCGGGGACAAATTTTTTTGTATTTTCCTGAAAATATCTGTCATTCGAGCCCGCCGCCATCGCAGCCATGCTCCCCATGCCGCGGTAAACTTTGAAACTTCTACCCTGATAGAGCTCGATCTCACCCGGGCTCTCCATCGTCCCCGCGAGAAGGGAGCCGATCATCACCGCGCTTCCGCCTGCCGCGATCGCCTTGACGATATCGCCCGAATACTTGAGCCCGCCGTCCGCGATGACCCGCCTGCCGAGCTTATCCGCCTCCTCTGCACAGTCCATGACCGCCGTGAGCTGGGGGACGCCGATCCCCGCGACGACACGCGTCGTGCAGATAGACCCGGGGCCGATGCCGACCTTCACGACGTCCGCCCCCGCGCCGATGAGCGCCTTTGTCGCCTCCGCCGTCGCCACATTGCCTGCAATGAGCGGAAGGGCGGGATATTGCTTTTTGATCTCCTCCACCATTTTGATGACTTTGGAGGAATGCCCGTGCGCCGTGTCGATCGCGATGATGTCCACCTTGGCGTCCACGAGCGCCGCCACGCGTTCCATGGTATTTGCCGCCGTGCCGACCGCCGCCCCGACAAGCAGACGCCCGTTCCTGTCTCTCGCCGAGTTGGGGTATTGGATGGCTTTCTCAATATCTTTTATCGTGATGAGCCCCTTGAGATACCCCGCCTCGTCCACAAGGGGAAGTTTTTCGATACGATGCCGTCCCAAGATCTTCTGTGCCTCGGAGAGCGTCGTCCCGACAGGCGCCGTGACAAGTCCATCTTTCGTCATGACATTCTCGATCGGCTGGTCGAAATTTGTCTCAAACCTGAGGTCACGGTTGGTCAGGATCCCCACGAGCTTGCCCTGACGGGTGATCGGCACGCCCGAGATCTTATACCGCTCCATGAGCGCGACAGCGTCCCGCACGAGATTGGTGGGCTCTAAATAGAAGGGATCGGTGATGACCCCGTGTTCACTGCGTTTGACTTTATCGACTTCCTTTGCCTGATCCTCGACGGACATATTCTTGTGCAGGATCCCCATGCCCCCCTCACGCGCCATCGCGATCGCGAGACGGGACTCCGTCACCGTGTCCATCGCCGCCGAGATGATGGGTATGTTGAGATCGATCCCGTCGCACAGCGTCGTCCTCAGGTCCACTTCACGCGGGAGCACGTCCGATGCCTGCGGGATCAGAAGCACATCGTCATAGGTAAGTCCCTCTTTTACGATCCTTCTCATGTTGCAATTTCCTCCAGTTGTTGTGTAAGTCTCGTGTATTGCTCGCTATGCTCGAAGTTCTCCCCCCCGAGCGCCGCCAGAATCTCTTTGAGGAAGGCCGTGTCCGACCGCTCCGATGCCTCCGAGGCGAGCGCGATCGTCGGATTCCCCGCGGGGAACGTGACGTCCGTCTCCGAGATCGCAAAACCGAGCGCCGCCGTCTTTGCCTCCCCAGACGCCGCCCGACGGTACATGAGCCGCGCCGCCGTCCCCGTCAGAAAGTCTCGGTAACGATACGCAGGCACGTCCGTAAGTTCCGTCTTCTGTTCGTCGCAGTACTCCGCAAACCGCGCGTCACCGTATAATTTCTCCCAGCGCAGCATCGCACTCTCCTCGTCACTCTCCGCCGCAATGATAAACGAGCGCGCAAGACAATCGATATCCCCCGAACGCTCGTATTCTTCATAGGCAAAATTCCCGCTCACCGACACCATCCCGAGGGACGCCGTAAAGTCCATCATGAGAGCAGGCGCCGTGAAGGAAAAAATCGCAAGCAACAACGCCCCGAGCGCCAAAGCCGCCGCAAGCGTGATCGCCGCCGTTTTGAGTATCAGCTTTTTCATGTTCCGAATTTCTCGTCCTCTTTCGCTGTGATTTTATCTATTCTATCATACGCCCGAAAAAAAAGCAACCGTAAACGCATAAAAAGTCATGAACCCCGCCCCGCCGTTCATATGGATAACTGTTATGAAAAAAATCCTTTTCGTCCTTCTTGCCGCACTCCTCTGCCTCTCGGGCTGCGGCGGGCATTATGACTACTCACAACATATTTCAGAAGTCAAAAGTGACATCTTCTGCGCCGAGACAGAGGAGTTCACGCTCACCGCCGCCTGCGTTTCCCGCGAATACCCCTATTGCGCCGACGGCATCGCCTGCCCCATGTCTAATGTCATCGAGATCTCGCTCGTCCCCGCGGAACGGCAGAATACAGAGTATTTTGTGTATATTGGGGAGATCGGCGGGGAAATGTCCGTGCGGAACGCACAGGGGGATTATTTTTATTCGGAGAGCATCGATGTGTTCCCCGAGGGCAGCGTCTCGGTCATCGTCGAATGGGGAGAGGAGAGACGCGAGATCGCCATAACGTCGGTGAAGAATGAGAAGACGATTTCCGTCGGGGACGCTTTGAGTTATGCCGTCGAAGCGGAGAAGGAGACGATTTCACGCATGACCAAGGGCGGCGTCTTTTTGGGCGAGTTCCATATACGCCTTTTGCGGCGGGATAAGAATTACTATTATGTCGGCATCGTCGACAGGGACGGCGAGACGGTTTCCCTGCTGTTGGACAGTGAATCGGGCTCCGTACTCGCCCGCCGCGACACGCGGGTATAGCACGTCTCCCCTCTTGCCTTGCCCGCCCCCTTTTTAAGGGGGCGGGTGGCGCGGCAACGCCGCGTCAGGTGGGGGTTGAAGCCTGACCCCCTCCTCCGCGTCATCCTGCCCCGCGCGCATTCTATTACACGAAGCGCGGCACGAGCGGCTTTGCCGCGAAGTAGGGAACGCAGCGACCGAAGGGTCCCCTCAAACGAAGTCCGACCCTCGGCGCCCCCCTCGAGAGAGAACGAAAAAAACCTTTCCGAAGAAAGGTTTTTTTCGTGATCATTTGGAACGTCAAAATTCGACGCCTCAGTTCTCCTTATTGGGAAGGATCGCATTCTTCATATTCGCGACCGCATTCATTGAGGGCCCCTCCATTCCTGTGTCGGAAAAATTTTATCAGTCTTTATAAATATAAATGTAAGGCTTTGTTTGATTAGATTTGTAATTCGAAAGGCGAGTCGAATTGAATTGTAGACACCATTGGTCGGTAGCTCCGAATTGATTTATCGCCATAAACTTCCCACCATTTGTTGCTTGGATATCCCATAACATTTTAGTTGAAATCTCTGTTGTTGAGGCAACAAACGACAAACTATTGTTGGATGTAGCAGTCATAGATAAATATTTGCCATCGACTTCAAACAGCCAATATTCCGAATCGCTCGAGCTAACCCTTCCCTTTCTAAGAGTAATTGCCTTAGCGCCTTTCGGTAATGTCGACGAATTTTCTACGAATTGACCAACGACATCAAGATAATTGCCGTCGCTACTCTTCCCACCATTCACTTGATTGCTATCATTCACAAATACAATTTGCGCCCCTTCAGCCAAATCTGAAACATCCGTCAATTTCTGCCATGTCTTCCCTTGAGGCTCCCCACCACCTGAGCTTTTAGCCTTAATAGTAAGCTCAAACGTTTCAGAGTTCTTGATGACATTACCGGCTTTGACCACTGCCTGAAGCTGAACCTTAACGTCATCTGTCTCACTTTGGGTGATCTGAAGTTCGTTCCCTACAACTCTTGCCGCATCGCCCCCGCTCAAAACCTTCCAGGTTACCTCAACACCGGAAACGGTCGTTTGCGGAAGCTCGATGTCGCCTGTAAGTTCTGTGGTCTCAAACTTCAGTTCTTTTAAGGCAGCATCTACCTTGCCCTCATCGGTAATTTCCTTGTAGTGCACTGTCACACTGCTGATATAGCTCGCACCATTAGCTGTTGTAAATAAGGCGAAGTAGTAGGCACTGGGATTAGAAACCTCCCATGTCACACTATTACCGTCCGTAAATTCTTTCACTTCAGGCGTATAATCAGACAAACACTGAGTCGGATTACTTGTCGCGCTTGATTCAATATTATACGGTTGATCTGACACTAAAAGCTCCCAATTCTGACTGGTGCCATCCTTTGTTATCGTTACGCTCGAAATCGGTGCAGGCAGTTTCGTAGTGCTCACAATATATGATGGCTGATTGCTTTTTCTATTAAACTGCATTTTACTCTTTTCGGTCGCATATAAATACGCAGTCCCGGAAACAGTCTTATCGTCAAGATCAGCTGTCCATTCATACTGATTGTAACCACCTGTTGCGCCGTCAAAACTATCCTGATCTTTCTGCGAGTTACGTTGGATTGTGAACTCACCCTCGATCGGTCCATTGCTCTGCGCTTCGACGCTGTAGCTCCATGTTTTCCTTTCGGAAGTTAATTCTCCATGCTTTGCCGTGACGACAAGGGTAAATTCTGCAACTTCGTTAAGCTGAGTAATTACAAGCGTTTGTGTCCCATCATCAGCTTTTTGAATCTGAGCGACTTCTTTTCCCTGTGCATTCTCAACACTCCAAGTGAGGGTAACGTCCTTAACCGTTGTCTTGGGAAGTACAAATCCCTTATTGAGCGTAGACTCTGTAGTATAACCCGCACTCGTCATCCAAGCGTCAAGCTCTTCGATGGCAAAATCGTTATAATCCTTATCGGTAAGAACGTGTTCATTCGAAATTACAACTTCGATCTCTGTAATGTCAACCCTACCACTTTTCGTGTCGCTTGAATGCTTAACGTCAAACGTAACTTTATTCGCGTTTACGGAAATCACTTTTCCGGAAGCATACTGCGTACCATCAAGAGACAAGATGCCATTATTACCGTTGTCATAGGTAAACTTGAGAGAAACAATTGTTACGTTAAACCGCGAAGCATCGATTGTGAGCTTGGCAGAATTGCTTTCATACAAACGCCATTGCAAAACACCGCTGCTACTTTTATAGTATTTTCCGTTATCAGAACCGCTGTTCACGCTCATCTCGATATTCATATTATCATCGAGATAAATTTTGGGATCCCCGGAAGCACCAGAGCCGCAATACCTCTGACCTTCCACCCAACCAAACTTTTCAGAACATTCCGAAACCTTGAAGGTCACAGTCTTGGTCTTCGGGACTTCCTTCTTAATCGTCACCTTGACTGTTTGGGTTGTCTCGGTGCCCACGGCGGAGACGGTAAGATCGACGGTGACATCAGACGTCGGGAGCTTCCCAACCTTCAGAACATTATTCTCGACCTTGTAGTCACCCTCGCCGCCTTGCCAAGTGAGTTCAACACCGTTGAAAGTGGACGGAAGGGTCACATCGCCCACTTCATCAATAGTCTTACCATTGAGCGCCGTTGCAACAGCCTCAAGAGCGGCGTCGGCGCGCTCCTGAGCTCTTTTGTCGGGCTCATCCGATACGGTCGGCTCGATCGTGCAGACGACCGTAATGGACTTGATCTTAACGGTTCCCGTGTAGCCGAATTCAACACTCAATGCCTCAACGGCGAGCGCGGTTCCGCTATGATAGTCTCCCCCCCCGTGAGTGAGGGAGCCGCCTGCATACTCAATGGTGACGGTAATTTTGATGACGCCTTTTGTCGAGGCCTCGGCGGCACGGGCGCGGCGGGCGGCCGCGGGGGCGTCCTCCGCCGAGACGGTGAAGGTGTTGGATTTACCGTCGGCAGCGGTGAGCTGGAGGGACTCGTCTTGATAGGTCGCGCCCTCGGGGAAGGATGCCGTGACGCCGTTGTAGGTATCGATCTCGACCTTGGTGACCTCTTCCCCATCCGACCAGCCGTGGAGCGCCGCAGCATCCGCCATGTTCGCCTGTACGGACTCGGCGAGTGCGAACTTGGCATAGAGGGTAAGCGTGCTGCCGCCTGCAACTGTGGAGGGGGTGAAAGTAGGATCATCCTGTGTCCAGACGGGGTGTTCTGTGCCGTCTGCGGTCTTATAGTACCAATACAGGAAATTGTGACCCTCTAACGTAGGGATTTCCTCGGGTTTATCGAGAGCGTCGCCGTCGTCGACAACCTTCGGCTCTTGCGGCAAGTTCTCTACGCCCTCAACGCCCTCTTCCGCAGCGAACGTAACAGTGGTTTGGGCGACTTTACCGTAATTTGCACCGGGCGACCAAGGAGACGGATCGCCGTCATACAGGTATCTGCTATTTCCTTCTTTGATGATGATTTGTGTGGAGTATTGCCATTCAGATACATCAAAGTTTTCTTCGCCGAGTGCTATGACGGACGCCCAATTTTTCACCTTTGCATTGAAGTCGGTGTACATCGTGTAAGCGGCTCCAACGCTGTTTGCCGTCTGGAACTTACTTCCTTCAACGGGCTTCCCTGCTTTGCCGTCGAGCTCACGGATGTAGAGGTTGTTCTCTTCGCAAACAAGATCCATATAGAGCGTCTTATCGCCCTTGTTGAGCGTAAAGAGAATGCGCTCTGCATAGCCGCCCGTAAAGACTTCGCCACCCTTGGTGAATCCCCAGCCCTCACGGACAAACTCTATCGCGTTGCCATTGCCTCTTGCCAACGGAACATTCGGAGCGGAAAAATCTACCTTCGCGTATTCTCTTGTCTTTCCGTAGTGAACATCATGCAAGTCAATATCCGTCGGATAGATCAAAGCGGACTCATAATAATACTCGGCTCTCTTTTCGTCACTCGGAACAAGCTGAGCCGCAAGAAGGAACGTATAACTGTCTTTTTTATCAAAAGTACCCTCATTGATTCCTTCGATGATCTTCTTTACGACAACATCATTGATCTTTGACCAATACAGACGTTCTCCACGGACGATTGAATACACCGCAATCGGAGTATCATGCAAGAAATCATGTGCATCCAAATCATCAATGCCTTCGGTATTATAAATCAAGAGATTTACGCCGCCGCTTTGGTTCGCAGAGTCATTGTATCCTGTGTTATTGAATAACTCCCAAGGATAATTTATGGAGTCTTCTCCGTACTGGCTACCTACAAGCGACCAAGTTTGGGTTGTTTTCAGTCTTTCATAGAACGTGACGGTGATGGTGGTGTCGGTGGAGAGCTCGAGTGTGGTGTGGGTCGTGGAAGATTCGTAAACAACGGGGTCGCTGCCGTCGTCGACGACTGCGACATAACCCTCGGCGATCGTGAGGTTCACGGTCACTGTCTTGCCCTTTTCGCAGGTCGTTGCGGTGAGTTCCGCCGAGTTGCCGTTGCCCTCTGCGTTATTTACTTTGAGGTCAACCTTCACGGTTTCCTGAGGCGGCTCAACGGTGCCCTTCGTCAACGTGCCATAGTACCCCTTGATGTTGTCAATCCAGTAGGGATTGCCGGCAAGACGGACATAGAACTTCCCTGTGATGTCTACATTGCTTGTAACATCGACAGCATATTTCAATTCTCCGCTATCGAAGTCATAGACTTCAACCGAGAGCTTCATTGCCTTCTCGGTTCTTACAAATGTCACGACAAAGTGTCCTGTCCACTGGCCGCCCGTAACATTTCCGAGCGTGAAGCCGTCTCTCGGCTTCACATCATAATGACCGGATTCGTACAGAGAACCCCAACCCGCTTTTTCGCTACTACCTAAATCAAATGTGTAGTATTGATTCGCCTCGTCATAGAACTCAGCCCAAACATCGGCAGTGCTTTCGTCGCGGGTCTTATCGTATGTCACCATGACGGCGGACGATTCTACCAATTCGATTTCCTTCGTCGGAGCAGCAGTCTCCCATTGAGGATCAGTATCTGTGTTGACAAACGAAGGATCCGGCTCAAGTGCGCCGGTGTAACCGTCTGCGAAGTACTTGATTGCACCGCAGATAGAGCATATGTCTTCCACCCAAGCGTGATCGGGAGAAATGGTCGGGAGCGACTTCTTTTCACCGCTCAGAACCATTTTGCCCGTGAAAGTGGTTGCGTCGGCTGCCAAGCCGAGATAATAGCTTTCGGCGAGGCCTACATGACCTCTGGTCGCAACAAGTGTAAGAATTCCTGTGTAGATATACTCAACACCTTCCTTATTGGATGTGAGCGTTGTGGTGATGACGATCTTATCCGATGCCGTGTAATCCACCACGATTGAGTAACTGGTCTCAACACCCACGAACGCAGTGGTATAGTTAGCCTCGGACGAAGCAACAGGATCTGCGTCTCCAATCTTCAGGTTCGAGGTAAACGTCTCGGCGAGACCGAGATCCCCTCTGACCATGCCCAGATTCTCTCGATAGAGCAAGATGCCATCGGCATAGCGGACAAACACGTAGACGGGGTTCTCCTTATTATTTGTAAGGACAGGCAAGACGCCATTATACCAGTCTGCGGAGCTGCTCGCCGTGCCGGTGTAGGTTGCCGTCTGCCCATAAGAAATCGTAAGATCGCTCATGACTGCTGTGAACCACCCGTTTCCGGCTGCTTCATATTGCACGTCCGGCAGCTTTTCGACCTTGACAGCGACACAGCCAAAGTTGCTATCCGCCCTATTGACAAGTGTGTACTTATAGCCGTTAAATTCAACGGATTGGCCGTCCTTCGCTTGATCTGCGAGAAGTTTCAAATCTGCGCCGGGATTAGGATTATTATCGCCTTCCTTAAAGGTGGCAGTATAAGGTCTGTCATCTTCCGGGAGTTCGTCGAGAACAAATTTGATCGTCCATGTTGTCTCATTAACGATTACTGTCCTCTTTTCGCTCAAAAAGCTGTCATATCTCGTCCAGCTGTCTTCCCACTCTGTAAGACCGAAGTAGACAGTCGCGAGGATATCCTCAAGAACAGTCGTGGCCTCATAACCCGAATGAGTTCCCGAGAGAACGAAATAGATGTGGGTTCCGTCCGTCTCAAGCGTTGCGCCTGTGGCTTCAAATGTAGCCTGAGGGGTAGGCGGGATGGCGCCGGCATTGAAGGAGATCGTGATTTCTGTCGGACCTGTTAACGTGATAGAATAGACCTTGTCTCCTGTCGGATTAAGATTATCGCCATTTACCTTTACAACGGCTTCGTATCCTTCATTCGGATTAACAGTAAGTGTAAGGGGCCCTTCGTACGTTCTGCCGCTGATGACGGTATCTCCATTGCCAGCGCCAAGTGTATATGTACCATTGCTCTCACCTTCAACTGTAACCGTAACCTCATAACCTGTTACTTTGTACTCCGTCTTTGCAATGACTTTTCCGTCTATGACCCATTCAAGGGAAAGATCCTGATGGGAATAGTTCGTTCCATTGACAGAGACGTGAATGTTGATATACCAAGAATTCCAAACGTACTCGGTAACATCGATCGCGGCGTTGCCGTTGATCTTGACTTTTGCCCCCTGTGCGTCTTGACTCGACTTGAGCAACTTAAAGTTTTCTTCCGAAATATACAGCTGGAAGAATTCACCGTTGTAGAAGTGCGAATTTTGCAACGCTTCGATGACGACAGGCTCCTGCTCCTCGCCCTGCTTGGTGTAGGTGATCGTGATCGTAAGATTGCTGTTGACGGTGATCGTGTAGGTCCCGTCTTCGTTCTTTGTAGGCTCCCCGCTCGAAAGGGTTACGGTCGCAGTATAGCCCTCTGCAAGGTGCAACGTAAGTGTGAGGGAAGCATTTGCGGGGACTTCATTCAAGTCAACTTCCTCGCCCTCACTCTTGATCTCATAGGTGTTTGTGCCCTTATCGCCCTCTTCGGCAACGGTGACCGTGTAAGTCTGAACCGTGCTCTTTTCGGTGACGGTGAGCTTCGGCGCTGCTCCTATCTCACCCTCGATAGAGTACTCACAGGGGAATTTGTCATTGCTGATTGTTGTGTTCACAGCGTCTTGGAGGTTCAGCTTGTATTCGACGTCGTCGATCTTGAGAGAAAGCTCGACATCGGAAACTGCCGTCGTGAGCACAGTATCCAGAATAAACATGAGCCGAATGTTTACATCGCCCTGCGTTTGGTAAAGCGGGACGTCGACAATTCCGTCGCCCACGAGGAAGACATTGGTGGCTGTCAACAAATCCTTATCAAACCCTTCGGATATCATGTAGAATGCGAGCATTACTACATCCTTCCCATTCGCAGAGGAAGCCTCAAGCGTGACATTGTAAATTTTGTCAACGCTCTTCTCTGTGGGCTTTACGGAGTATGTGATCGTGATCGTAAGGTTGCTGTTGACGGCGATCGAATAGACCCCTTCGGAGCTATTCGCAGGCTCCCCTTCGGAAAGGGTCACCTTTGCGGTGTAATCGGGATCGACGTTGAGCGTAAGCGTGAGAATAGTGCCTGCGGGAAGCGGGCTACCTACCACATACGCATCTTGCCCATTCTTGAGCTCGTAGCTGCTATTGCCTTTTTCGCCGCTTTCTGTTACGTTGACGGTGTAGGTGGTCGGCTTCTCGGTCACGGTGACTTGGAGAACGCTCGCATCATCGTAATCGAATTTGAATTCGTTCCCGCCATACACATATGTTTTTGGAGCAGCACGCCCGACTGTGATTGCGAAATCATACGTCTCCGTGCCGAGTTTCAACTGAGCCTTCGTTGCTCCCTTTCCGAGCAGATCAGACAAAACGGACAGGTCGATGGAGTAATACAACACGGTGGCGCTTGATTTGTCCATAGCCTTGAATTCATGGGAGTCAATCAAAAGCACAGACCCCTTGAGTTCCGCCTCTGTGTAACCTACCGTTGTAATGTAGGTACTGATCTCTATCGTATTACTGTCTGCGCCAAGGTCGGAGAATGTATTGTTGTTCATCTGCGTCACGGACTTCTTCTCGAGCGTGACAGTGACGGTGACATTCGCAGTATCAAAGGTGACGGTGATGACATTCTCTGCAACATTCTTCTCGGCGCCTTCAACGGTCACTTCCTTTACACAGTAACCGGTGTTCGGCTTGATCGTGATCGTAACGGTGTCGCCGCTGTGGTAATTCGCTTTCTGATTTTGATACTCGACAGTAGCATTGTCCGCCGTGACGGTAAGGGTATAGGTAATCTCCTTCCACTGTGCGGTGACGGTGACATCGGCGGTGACTTGAATGCTTTCTTTCGGCTGTCTGAGTGTCTCATCCGTGCCGACCTTCCAGCCTGTGAACTCATAATTTTGAGCCGCGGTCGGAGCCTCGGGGAGTTCGACTGAGCTGTTGATGTCAACGGTCTTGCTCTCGGGAGCCTGAGCGTCCTCTTTCGCATGATCGCCGAGCGCATAGGTCACCGTGACCTGCTCGACCCATTTGGCGGTGAGGGTGACGGTCATATCGTCGGTAAGATGAGCGGTGAGTTCGCCGCCCGCTATGCCGAGCTCGGCGGGGGTGCCGCCCGTCACAGTCCAGCCGTCGAAGCGATAGCCTTCACGGGTCGGCGTGCCGCTGACCGTAAAGGTATAAATCTCCCCTTCTGCATTGAAGGCAGGAACGGTATTCGTCGCTTCTCCCTTTACGCCATTGTCGCCGAGCACATAATTGACGGTAAGCTCTTTGACTGTCCACTTTGCCGTGAAGGTGACGGTGACGTCCTCATTGCCGAGGTCGATCGTAAGGCCGTCATCGGTATAGGTCTTGCTCTCTTCGCCGACCTTGACATCCCAGCCACCGAAGGTATAACCTGTCTTGGCGGGCGTCGGGACGGTGATCGTTGCCTTAGCGTTATTATCGGTCTTATTGACGGTGGCCTGAACGTCTGCGCCCTTGACCGTCGCCGTAACCGTGACTTCCTCCGTCGCGATCGAGATCTCGATGTTCGCCGTGCCGACGGTCACGCTGTACTTGCCGTCCTGCACTTCGAGCTTGGTCTCGCCGTTCATGACGGAAATGAGCTTATAACCATTATTAACGGTGACGGAGAATGTGACCGTCGCGCCTGTTGCAAAATAGGTGTCCTGAGAATCGAATTGAACTGTTGCGTGCTCGCCCGTTGCGGTGACGGTGTAGAGCTGATCCCACTGGGCCGTGATGACGACGGTCATCTCATCGCCGAGCGGAACGGTGATCGTGTTCTCGGAGACGGCTACATCTTCCCCGTTGAGGGTCGCCGTCCAGTTCTTGAAGCTGTGGCCCGTGTAGGTCGGCGTGCCTGTGATCGTGATGATGTAGTACTCGCCGCTGTCGCCCGTCTGAAGCTCGCCTGCAGTCGCCGTGACGCCTTCCGTGCTGACGCCTTCCGCCTGTGCGATCGTGACAACGGGGGCCTTGGCCTGCCACTGCGCCGTGATCGTGGTGTCCTCGGTGATCGTGACGGGCGTCTTGGCAGGAGTGTTTTCGGCTGCGTCGTTGACCTTCCAGCCGAGGAACTCATAACCCGTGCGGGTCGGGGTGTCGGGCAGGGTGTAGTTATTTTCACCTTCGGTGACTTTTACGGTCTCGCTCTCCGTCTTCCCGTCGGCATAGTTGACCGTGACGTTATAGATATGAGGGACGACCTCTACCGTGAACGAAACGGTGATATAGCGATAGGTGACGGAAACGTTGTATGTACCCTTTTCGTTGATCTTAACTTCGTCGGAATTGACCGTGTAGCCCTCGGTGAGGAGCTCGGAGGTGCCGTCTTCATAGTGGGCCGTGACTTTCAGGCCTGCAAGCCCTGCCTCAAGGTCATCGCCGAACTGATAGAGCGAGGTGTAGCCTTCGAATGTGAGGCCTGTGCCGTCATTTTTCAGATTGACCCAAGCGGTCGGCACGCCTTCGACGTCCTGCCAGTATTTGCCGTATGCTTCGGGTAAATCCGCGCGATAGTAATAAACAGTAACATTTTCGGGGATTTCGCCGTATTCCGCCATCCAAGCGGCTTCGTTTGCGCCGCGGTAATAGACGGTGACGGTGAGCGCCGCGATGTTGCCGAGGCTGTTGTGATTTGCGATCCCCGTCGGGAGGACGATGCTCTCAAGCGACGTGCAGCCCTTGAAGGCGTCGGCGCCGAGGGTGAGGAGCCCGTCGGGCAGAATGATCTGTTCTGCGGTAAGGCCGCTGAATGCCTCGTCCGCGATGACCGTCGTCCCTGCGGCGACCTTATAAGCACCCCCCCCGTTTTCCGCCGGCAGTGCGACGGGCGCGACGGGCGCTGCGGGAGCGGGTTCTGCTTTGAGCAGGTATTTACCATTATAGAGAGAACGATAATCCCCTTCCACTGTCCAGTTGTCGGGGTCATTGTAATAAGCCGTGCCCGTGAAGGCGTCTGCACCGACGGAGGTGACGGAATCGGGGATCGTCACATCATCGAGCGCGGAGCAGCCTTTGAAGGCGTTCTTGCCGATCGTTTCGATGCCGCTCTCAAGCGCAAGCGTATCGAGCGCGGTGCAGTTTTCAAATGCACTCTCGCCGATGACAGCCGAACCGTTGATCGTGACCTTTTCAAGCGTCGTATTGCCCTTGAACGCATCCTTGGCGATCCTGACATCCTTGCCGTCGATCTCGGCGGGGATGGTGATCTCGGTGAGCGGGGAACCCTCGACGCCCTTTACGGTGTAGTAGTCGCCTGTCGATTCTTCTTCGACGATCGTGAAGGAAACGTCTTTATGGCAGTAATCGCACTTGCCCGTTGACGGATTCACCTTATGAGAGACGCCGTCCGCGGGGATCTCCACGAAAAAGGTCTCGTGGCACTCGGTGCAAGTGTGCATCCCCTGCCCCGGCATGATACACGTCTGCGGGGTGAGGACAAAAGTCTCGCCGAATGTGTGCTGATGCGGGGTTTCTGTCCCGCCGCCCGAGGGATCTCCGGAACCCTCATCCGCGGGAACAGTCGTTCCCGTTCCGCTCGCGCCCGTTTCGAGCGACGCAGAGGATGCGCCGCAGGCGACGCCCGCGAGAGCAAGAAGCAGACACAAGAGCATGGATGCGATCAGGATCGCGATCTTTTTGCCGTGCGACTTCGAGAAGTGACTCATAATTCTCTCCTTTCTTATCTTGAATTAGTCCGTCTCTCCGAAAAAAGGGTAGACGACCCCATTGATTCGTTATAATTGTACATGATTTCTTCCAAAGTGTCAATACCCAAGGAAAAATTCATAGAAAAAAATTATATAATTTTCGCGGCAGCTGGGTTTAATTTATACTTTCCCGAAAAAAGTCTAAGCGTCGGCGGCGGAACCGAGCGGAAAGAAATCTCGGAAAAAAGAATCGGAGCGGTGAAAATCGCTTTACAACGTGAAGGATTCGTAATATACTTGGGAATGTTGCGGGATGTTCCTTGCCAAACCATCCCAGCGGCACGGCATTTTTGCCTGCACGGACGTGCAATAAAAAACAAGGAGGCTTCGGTATGAAGCAAGCGTTTCACAATTTTTTCACGGAGCTCAAAACGCTCCTTTCCTCTGTCCCCCCTCTCACCTTTGCGCTCTTCCTTCTGAGCGTCTTCACGATGAACCTGCTCGCAAATAAGAGCCTGAACATTCCGCTCGATTGGCTCGCCCTCGACTGCGGGATCGTCGTCTCGTGGGTCGCCTTTTTGTGTATGGACACGCTGACGAAGCGATTCGGGCCCAAAGCGGCGACGCTCGTCTCCTTCACGGCAATCCTTCTGAACGTGATCGCGTGCATCATCCTCTATCTTGCAAGCCTCATCCCGGGCACTTGGGGGGCGTTTTATGACTTCGGAGAAGAATCCGTCATCAACGCGGCGCTCGATTCGACGTTCGGCGGGACATGGTATGTACTGCTCGGGAGCACGATCGCCTTTCTCACCTCCGCCGTCATCAATAATTTTGCAAACTGGGGGATCGGGAAGGCGTTCAAAAAGAATCCGAACGGGTTTCTCGCCTATGCTTGCCGCGTCTATCTCTCGACGGCGGTCGCACAGCTTGCGGATAATCTCATCTTTGCGCTCATCGTCAGCCATTTCTTCTTCGGATGGTCGCTTTTGCAATGCTTCACCTGCGCCGCGACGGGCATGATCGCAGAGCTTCTCATCGAGGCTGCGTTCTCGCCGCTCGGGTACAGGATCTCAAAACAATGGGAAAAAGAGGGCGTGGGAGAACAATATCTTTCCCGCTACGGAAAAAAAGAGGAATCGGCATGAACATCCTCATCACGGGAACAAGCAAGGGGATCGGGCAAGCGATCGCAGAAAAATTCCTTGCGGAAGGACATGAAGTCACGGGGGTCGACGTGCTCCCTGCGGGGATCGTACACCCCTCCTACCGTCATGTCGTAACGGACATTCTCGGCGGGGAACTCCCGCGGGTCTGTCCCGATATCCTCATCAACAATGCAGGCGTGCAGGACAGCGGGCGGGACATCGAGATCAATCTTATGGGGACCATCCGCGTGACGGAGTTCTATCTCCCCGCCAAGCCGAAGAGTGTGCTCTTCATCGCCTCGGCGAGCGCCTCGACGGGGGCGGAATTCCCCGCTTACAGTGCAAGCAAGGGCGGGATCGTCTCGTATATGAAAAACGTCGCCCTCAGGGCGGCGGAATGGGGCGGGATCGCCAACAGCATCTCTCCCGGGGGCGTCACGACGGAACTCAACCGACACGTCATGGAAGATGACGGGCTGTGGGCGCAGATCATGGCAGAAACGCCCCTGAAGAAGTGGGCTTCCCCCGAAGAGATCGCGGAGTGGGCATACTTTGTCGCCGCCGTGAACAGGTCGATGACGGCGCAGGATCTTCTCATCGACAACGGCGAGAGCGCCCGCGCAAAGTTTGTGTGGTGACCCCTCCCGCGCCATGCTAAGTCCCTTTCTACGGTCATCCTGAACTCCTTTCTACGGTCATTCTGAACGAATGTGAAGAATCCCCTCAAACGGAGTCCGAAAAAAAGCGCCTCCCTCGGGAGGAGCTGTCGAACGTAGTGAGACTGAGGTGGGGAATTTTCCCCGCCGCATTCTTGGCTCCCCCTTGAGGGGTGGAGCTGGCGCGCTGTCTTTGCGCGACTGAGGGGGTATCGTATTATTGGCACACCCCTTCCGTCACGGCTACGCCGCGACACCCACCCCTCAAGGGGTGGGCAAGGGTTGGACTTCGTTCTTCAGGATTCTTCGGCTACGCCTCAGAATGACGCGGAGGGCGAGGGGCGGACTTCCCTCAATACGGCCGAAGTGCCTCAAGACGGACGGTGAGGAACGCGGCAAGGGCGGATTTGACGAGATCGGGCACGATGTACGGTACGACACAGAGCATCAGCGCGGCGCTCACCCCCATCGGATCCGCCGCCCCGCGATTATAGACGAGCAGAAACCATGCCGTCCCAAAGGCATAGCACACGGCAAGCCCGAGAATCATCGCAATATAAAACATTCCCATGCGTCCCCATCTGTTTTTGATGGGGATGTTTTTTACGATCGCAGGCAACAGCGCCGCAAAGAGGAACCCGAGGATATATCCGCCCGTCGCCCCCATGAGCGCAGGCACGCCCGCCTTGAATCCTGCAAACACGGGGATCCCGATTAGCCCCATAAGCAGGTACACGGCAACCGCCGCAGTCCCCCGCTTCACGCCGTACAGTCCCCCGACGAGCGCGACCGCGAAGGTCTGCAACGTGAAAGGGACCTCCCCGACGGGCAGAGAGATCCATGCACAGACTGTAATAAGGGCAACACCGAGGGCGACCGCGGGGATTTCCCTCGCTATGCCGCGATACCGCTTTGTTTCAACACTCTTTTTCATGCTTTTATGATACCACATCATTTTCAAATTTTCAAGCAAAAACTCAAAAGAGGACAAAAAAGCCGCCCCTTCCCTTTTGGAAAGAGGCGGCTTTTGATTGTACGGATCAGAGCGTCGGGAGCACGACGGCCGTCGAACCGTAATCGTAGAAAATGATCTCATACGTCATGGTCACTTGATATTCCGTCATAGAAACCTCGAGATAGATCCTCTTGAGCTTCCCGTCCTCAAACTGGACGGTCCGCTTGGTGTAAGTCCGCTGTTCGGTCGCCTTTTCGGCGGTACTCACATAACACTCCCCTTCCTCGTCATAGGTATATTCCTCAAATGCGCCGAGGCAGGCAAGCTCCTGTGCGGCGAATCCCTGCGGTGCGTTCTGCCCGTATTTCTCCCCGTTTGCATCCGTGGTCTTGTTTTTCTGGCTGTCGATGTAAATATATTCGTTCCCCGTTTGGGCAAAATATTCCGCCTGCACCAGATTCATATAGGAGTAATCATGGAATATCCCCTGCGCCTTTTGGATCCGATGATTCCCGAGGTCCCAAAGATATTCGGTGACCGCCTTTTCGGAGATATCCATATCGCTGTAACCCATGATCACGTCCATCGTGACGTTGGTGTACGGGAGGCTTATGTTGTCCGCCCATGCTTCCGCCGTGACGTGCGGATCGCCGCCATTGAGACGGCTCCCCTCTTTCGGAATGGTCACGGCCGTCGTGCCGTAATCGGAAAAGACGTATCTCAGCCATCTGCCGTCATTGCCTTCCCCGTAAAACTCGGCGAGTTTCCCGTCCTCGATTCTGACCTCGCGCCTGACGAAATAATCTTCCCATTGCTCCTTGTCGAGGAACAAACTTTCGGACATGGTACTTTTCCCGACCACGGTCGTCACATATTTCCCCGTTGCCTCGTCATAGGTATAGTCCGCGAACGGCCCGAGTTCGAAGGGAACGGCTAAAAAGAACTTGTATTCAGTTTCGGCATCCTCGCTGCTCGCCTCTTTTTTCCATGGAGCCGCTTCGTTTTGACGGCTGAACCGATAGAAAACGCCGTCCGCCAGCTCGAAATATTCATAATTTGTCGGTGAATCGCCGCGTTCCTGATAAATCCGATGATTCGCTGCGTCGATCTTTCTGGTCTCGGAGTAGATACTTTCTTCGTAACCCTCTCCGCCGTCCGCATACGATCTCGTCGGCCCCGTCAGCGTGAACGTGACATTTGTGAATTCCAGCTTTGCGGCCTCCTCCCAGACGAGCTCCTCGGGCGTCTTCTGGACGTCGGGATCACCCGCGGGCTCCTTGCTTCCGCTTCCACCGTTGCCTGTCGGCGTATTCTGTGTCCCGCACGCCGCCATTCCGCAGACAAAAACGCTTGCAAGTGCTATCGCCAACACCCCTGCCTTTTTCATAGTTCCTCCTGTAAAAAAAGAATTTGCACGGTCAACAGTCCGCATTTTCCACACGAAAACGCCGAATCTATTAAAAAATCTGTGCACTCTCTATTTTACCCCCCCCGGTTTTTTGTCAAGTGATTTTTGGTATAAAATTTGGTTATGGTCGGGGATATTTTTCGGAAATCGTAAGAAAAGTTATCAACGGGTCGTTCTGAATCACGTCACCCTGAGCTTGTCGAAGGGTCACCGCATTATAATAAGGTGATGTTTCAGCTGCGCTCAACATGACGTATTTTTATGACGCCGCACCCTACCCCGCGCGCTTCTTTTTATGCGCCAAGGGCGGCACAAGCGCCGCCCTTGGTTCAAAGTAGTTGATTTTACAGATACTTTTTCAGGTCGGAGCGATCTGTCTGCTCCCAAGGATAGCTGTCCCTGCCGAAGTGGCCGTAGGACGCCGTCTGCCCATAGATCGGACGGCGCAGACCGAGCTTTGCGATGATCGCCGCGGGACGGAGATCGAACTCCTTTTTCACGATCTCGGCGATCTCGTCATCGGGAAGTTTCCCCGTACCGAAGGTGTTGACAAAAACGGAGACGGGACGGGCGACGCCGATCGCATAGGCGACCTGCAATTCCATCTCATCGGCAAGCCCCGCCGCAACGATGTTTTTGCAGATGTAGCGCGCCATGTAGGCAGCGCTGCGGTCCACTTTGGTGGGATCCTTGCCCGAGAAGGACCCGCCGCCGTGGGCGCATCTGCCGCCGTATGTATCGACGATGATCTTTCTGCCCGTGAGCCCCGAATCGCCCTCGGGACCGCCGATCTCGAATCGGCCCGTAGGGTTGATATAATATTTGGTATGCTCATCGAGGAGTTCCTTGGGGATGACTGCCTCCGCGACGAGTTGTTTCATGTCTGCATAGATCTGTTCCTGCGAGACTTTGGTGTTGTGCTGGGCGGAGATGACGACGGTGTCCACGCGGACGGGAGTATTGCCGTCATATTCGACAGTGACCTGCGTCTTGCCGTCGGGACGGAGATAATCGACGATCTTCTCCCGTCTGACCTGAGCAAGGCGATAGGCGAGTTTATGGGCAAGCATGATGGGAAGAGGCATGAGCTCGTCCGTCTCACGGCAGGCATAACCGAACATCATGCCCTGATCGCCCGCCCCGAGGCTGTCCTCTTCGCCGCCGCCCGCCTTCTTTTCACGGGAAGCATCGACGCCGAGCGCGATATCGGGCGACTGGCCGTGGATAAGGGTGATGATACGGCATTTGTCATAGGCAAAGTCCCCCGCATAATAGCCGATCCTTTGGATGACGGAACGGGCGATCGCCTCGTAATCGACGGTTGCGCGCGTCGTCACTTCCCCCATGATCATGAGCGTGTTGTAAGCCGCACAGCACTCCACCGCCGCACGGGTGGTGGGGTCCTGCTTTAAGAGTTCGTCCAAAATGGCGTCGGAGATGTTGTCGCAGACTTTGTCGGGATGTCCTTCGGTAACGCTTTCGCTCGTAAAAAATCTTCTCATCGGAATTTCCTCGCAGTAGTTTCCTCTTTATTATAGAAACCCCGCCCGCAAAAGTCAACCGAAATTGACAGATCTTTCTTAACGAATGCTCTCGGCGCCCCCTTGCGCCCCTCTCGGCGCCCCCTTGCGCCCCTCTCGGCGCCCCACCCCGCGTCATCCTGCCCCACGTTTTACGGTCATCCTGAACGAATGTGAAGGATCCCCTCATATATAATGTGGGATAGAGAAATCGCCGATTGACGGCAATCATATCACGGCGAACCCGTCGACGCGCCGCCTGTGACGCGGCGGTTGCTTCGCTCCGGCGGCGAAAATAGCGCCCGCCGACTTTGTCGGCGGGCGCTGAAAATGCTCACTTAATCATTCTCTTTCGTCCAAACAACGGGTTCTCCCGTTTCGGGGTCATAGTGCCAATGCAGCCCGTCATAGTTTTCTTCTGCACTGTAATAATAGCGTTTTGCGCTTGCTAATTCGATATTATCTGAATCAATTTCTATCTCATCCCATTCATCCGGTGTACCCTTATAATACACGCTTTCAAGTCCGCTACAACCAGAAAACGCCGATCTTCCAATCGTAACCACGCTGTTTGGAATTATTATACTTGTCAGTCTGATACAATCGGCGAATGCGCCATATCTGATAGATGTCACGCTATCAGGAATTGTAATGTTCGTCAATCCGTCACAATTGTCAAATGCCCAGTCGCCGATCGAGGTTATCGTGTTCGGGATCATGACAGTTTTGAGCCATTCGCAATTCTCAAAGGCGCTTTCTCCTATCGCTGTGACATATCGCCCTTGATATCCGCAAGGGATCGAAATGTCATCGTCAAGGACATCTCCGATGCCCGATACAACATAAGTGTCTGTTTGCGTGTCGAGCGTGAATACAAGCCCTTCGGTGTATTCCCACTTATCGCCGCAGACGCTGCAAACATTGTCCACTGTATAGGCGTGAACATGATCGGAAGTCTCGCCGCCGTCCTCTTTGCCGACATCGGGGGTCTGCGAGCCGCTCGGATCGGTGACGTCGGTACTGCCGCCGCCTTCCCCGCCATTTCCGCCGTTATCGCCTTTGCCGCCATTGATATTGCAGGCTGTCAGCCCGAGGGCGAGACAGAAAACAGACGCAAACATCAAAACAAACATAAACTTTTTCATCGGAAATTACCTCTGCTTCATTTATTTCTGAGAATATTATATTCTTACAATTGTAAGATGTCAAGTAAAAACTCTTACATTTGTGAGAAAATATGTTGCAAATGAAGACAGAATTTAAGAATAATTTGAAATTTCTGAGGCAGGAACGGGAGCTTGGGCAGGTAGAGCTTGCAAAACAGCTTGGCGTGAGCAAGGGGATCATCAGTCTTTGGGAAAACGGACTGCGGGAGCCGAATCTTGCTTCACTTGTGACGATTGCCCGATTTTTCCATGTCAGTCTTGATGAACTTGTAGGGTTCGAGCAAGAATAAGAGCAAAATACGATGACACGCCGCCGAAAATCATTCGGCGGCGCGGCTTCTCATTGACATTTTCAAAAAACCTTGCTATAATCCCACTATGCGGTGCTATCTTTGTCCCGTGAAGTGCGGGGCGGACAGGGAAATCAGGGCGGGGGCGTGCGGCGTCACGGGGATCACCGTCGCCAAGGCGTATTTACATCCCTTCGAAGAGCCCTTCCTCTCGCCGAACGGCAGGAGCGGGACGGTCTTCTTCGGCGGCTGTTCCCTCCGCTGTATCTTTTGTCAGAATTTTGAAGTCTCCCGTGCCGAAAAGGGTAAAAAAATGTCCCCGAAGGAGCTCAGCGAGCTCTTTGTCTCCCTCAAGGCGGAGGGCGCCGAGAACATCGACCTCGTCACCGCCGATCATGTCATCCCCTCTGTCGCCGAGGCGCTCGCCCTCTGCGATCTGCACATTCCCGTCATCTTCAACTCGGGCGGGTATGTCACAACGGAGGCGCTCGCCCTGATCGATCCCTATATCGACATCTATCTGCCCGATTTCAAATTTTCCTCCCCTCTTCTTGCAAAAAATTTCACGGGGAGAGAGGATTATCCCGCCGTTGCGGAGCAGGCGATCGCCTTCATGGCACAAAAGAGCCCCGTCTTCTCGGACGGCCGACTTTTGAGAGGGCTGGCGGTGAGACATCTCGCCCTTCCCGCCCATACCGAGGACAGCAAACAGGTCCTCGACCGCCTTTCCCGCCTGATCCCGAAGGAGACCCCGCTCTCCCTCATGCGGCAATACACACCGATGGGCGAGACGGACGGGTTCCCCGAGCTCAGACGCCGTCTCACGGACAGGGAATATGAACGGGTCGTCGGCTATGCGCTTTCCCTCGGGTTTTCCAACCTCTTCACGCAGGACGCGGAGAGCGCCGACAAGAAGTTTATCCCCGTCTGGTAATCCCGCGAGCCGCTGCGCCCTTCTCACTCCTGCATGATCTCAGCTTTGAGCCGCACGATCTTTTTTGTGAGTCTGGCGCATTCGGAGGGGGGCGCCGCCTTGAGTTCTTCCTCAAGCCGTCTCAATTCCGTCAGTTTTGTCTTCATAGCTACAGTATTCCTTTGCGGAGAAATTCCTATGCTTTTCAGATTCGATCATGTCACATTCGGATATGCGGGCGTCCCCGTCGTGGAGGACGTCACGTTTGAACTGGGTGAAGGGGAGCGCGTCGGCTTTCTCGGCGGCAACGGGGAGGGAAAGACCACCGTTTTAAGGCTCCTCACGGGCGAGCTCGTCCCCGACGGCGGCACGGTCTCAAAAAAGAGCAAATTGCGCCTCGGATATCTCGAACAGAGCGGGGGGTTCTCGGACATGGGTACCGTATATTCCGCCATGGAGGCAGTTTTTGAGGAGGACAAGCAACTCCTTTCCCGCCTCGAAGAGGTGCAGAAAGAGATGGGAGAAGAGGGAGCGGATCTCCGCGTCCTCGCCGCACGGGCGGAAAATCTCAACAGGCAGATCGCCGCACGGGACAGCTACCACTACCGCGTCAAAATCGAGACCGTGCTCAACGGCATGGGGTTTGCGGACTTCTACGATCACCCCGTCCCCACGATGAGCGGCGGGGAGAAGACCAAGCTCAAACTCTGCCGTCTCCTGCTCGAGGAGCCAGACCTTCTCGTTCTGGACGAGCCGACCAACCACCTCGACATCAAGACCCTCTTCTGGCTGGAGGAGTACCTCGCTTCCTTCAAAGGCGCCCTTCTCATCGTCTCCCATGACAGATATTTTCTTGACAGGCTCACCTCCCGCACGCTGGAGCTCGAACGGGGGCGGCTCACCGCTTACAAGGGCAATTATTCGCGCTATAAAGTCCTCAAAGCCGAGCGTATCAAGACGCTTGAACGGGAATATGAGCGCCAGCAGGAGGAGATCGCAAAGCTCAAAGATTATGTGGACAGGAATATCGTCCGTGCGACGACGGCGAAATCGGCGCTCTCGCGGGTGAACAGGCTCGAGCGGATGGAGATCCTCGAAAAACCCGTCCTTCCCCCTCCCCCGCCCCGTTTTGTCTTCTCTTATGACGAAAAACCGTACGAAAAAGTCATCGACACGGATATCTTCGACCTCTCGGCGGGCGGAAAGACCCTTCTCAAAAGTGTAAAATTCACCCTCATGCGGGGCAGGAAGTGCGCCCTCGTCGGCGACAACGGCACGGGCAAGACCACTTTGCTCAAATTCCTTCTATCCAAGGACCCCCGCGTGCGCTACGGGCGGTTTGTGCGTATCGCCTATTACGATCAGGAGAACGCCGATCTCGACCCCGAGGAACGCGTCCTCGACGCCTTCTGGGGCAAATACGCCCTGCTCTCCCAGACGGATGCACGCAAACTTCTCGCACAGGCGGGGCTGGATGCCGAGGATATCGGAAAAAAGGTGAAAGAACTCTCGGGCGGGCTCCGTGCAAAGCTCGAACTCTCCCTTCTCGAGGCGAGACGGGGCAACGTGCTCGTTCTGGACGAGCCGACAAACCACCTCGACCTGCCCGCGCGCGAGTCGCTCGAAGAGGCCCTTCGCGCCTTCGACGGGACGCTGCTCTTCGTCTCGCACGACAGACGGTTCATCGAGTCCGTCTCCGACTGCATTTTGCTCCTCGAAGACGGAAAACTCACCTTCTTCGACGGGAGCTATCAGGACTTCTTACAGAGC
The DNA here is from genome assembly GCA_947624805.1 of uncultured Clostridia bacterium. Classification (GTDB taxonomy): domain Bacteria; phylum Bacillota; class Clostridia; order Christensenellales; family Borkfalkiaceae; genus Gallimonas. The sequence goes on from CANQLW010000011.1 coordinate 25,566, forward strand.
CGAAAGACGGTTTCTCCCCCTACCATGTCCGCAAACCCCCCTCGCAAAACAGAAAATTACCGCAGCAAAGAGGAGCGGGCGAAGGAGGCGCAGAGGCGGGTCCGTACCAAGGAGATCGAGACGCGGCTGGAGGCCCTCGAACGGGAGGAGGCCGAGCTCAACGAGTCGCTCATCCGCTGCGCTTCCGACTATAAAAAAGTGGCGGAGATCACCCAAAGGCTCTCCGCCATCCATGCCGAATCGGACGCACTCTATGAGGAATACGAGACGCTGATCTGAGGCAGTTTCAATCCCTTAAATATCTGCCCGTGATGCTTTCCGCGTTGTCGCGGATCTCACGCGGCGTTCCCGCGGCGACGATTCTTCCCCCCTCTTCCCCGCCGCCCGGGCCCATGTCGACGATATAGTCGGCATTTTTTATGACGTCGAGGTCGTGCTCGATGACGATGACCGTCGCGCCGCTCTCAAGAAGACTCCCGAAGACGTTCAAAAGGGCCTCGACATCGAGGGGATGCAGGCCGATCGTGGGCTCGTCGAAGACAAAGACGGTATCCGACTGTCCCCGCCCCATCTCACTTGCAAGTTTGAGCCGCTGTGCCTCGCCGCCCGAGAGGGAGGGGGTCTCCTCGCCGAGCGTCAGATAGCCGAGCCCGAGGTCTTTTAAGATCCCGAGCCGCCGCTTTACGATCGGCAGGTCGTCGCAGACGGTGAGCGCTTCCTCGACGCTCATCGCCATGAGTTCGGGCAGGGAATACCTCTCGCCCGTCTTTGTCCGCCGTTTGATGAGGCTTGCCTCGCGGCTGTAACGAGACCCCCCGCAATCGGGGCAGCAGATCTCCACGTCGGGCAAAAACTGCACGTCGAGATCGATCACCCCCGTGCCGTCACAGGTCTTGCAGCGCAATTTCCCCGTGTTATAGGAGAAATCGCCGTCACGGTATCCCCTTTCCTTTGCGTCGGGGGTCTTTGCATACACCTTTCTCAGTTCGTCGTGAACATCAGCATAGGTCGCCACGGTGGAGCGCACGTTGATGCCGATCGGCGAGGAGTCGATGAGTTTGATCTGGGAAATGCCATCGGCGGTCACATTTTTGATGTGGGCGGGGAGCTTCTCTCCCTTGATCTTGGCGGAGAGGGCGGGAATGAGACTCTCGAGGATGAGCGTCGTCTTTCCCGAGCCCGAGACGCCCGTGACGACGGTCAGCCTTCCCTTGGGGAAAGCAACTTCGAGCGGCTTTACCGTATGGATGCCGTCCGTCGACAAACAGATCTTCCCCTTTGCAAACATCTCCTCGGGCGGGATCTTTCTCAGCACGTCGATGTGTTTCTCCCCCGAAAGATACCCGCCAATCCGTGACGCGGGGTTGTGTTCGATCTCGGGGACGGAGCCCTGCGCGATGATCTCGCCGCCCTTGGCGCCCGCCTCGGGGCCGAGTTCGATGAGATAGTCCGCGTGCCGCAACACGTTGACGTCATGGTCGACGAGGATGACGCTGTTCCCGTCGGCGAGAAGGTCGTCCATGACCCCCATAAGTCCCTCGAGATTGGAGGGATGCAGGCCGATCGAGGGCTCGTCGAGCACATAGAGGACGCCCGTCGTGCGGTTACGGACGGCACGGGCGAGCTGCATTCTCTGCCGTTCCCCCGTTGAAAGTGTCGAGGCGGCGCGGTCGAGCGTCAGATAGGAGAGCCCGAGGTCCATGAGCCGTTTCGCCGCCCCAGAGAAGGCCGCGCAGATGCTCTCCGCCATCGGTCTCATCGGCTCAGGAAGGGACGCGGGGACCCCATTCACCCACTCCGAAAGCGCGGAGAGGGTCATCATGCAGGCGCGGTCGAGGGAGATGCCGCGAAGAAGGGGCGCACGGGCGGCCTCGGAGAGTCTTGTCCCCCCACAATCGGGACAGATATCGGTACGGAGAAACTTCTCGACGCGCTTCATCCCCTTCTCATCCTTGACCTTTGAGAGGGCGTTTTCGACGGTATAAGTGGCGTTGAAATAGGTGAAATCCATATCCCCCGCCGCCCCGCTCGTCTTGTTCTGGTAGATGATCCGCTTCTTGACGGCGGGACCGTGGAATACGATCTCCCGCTCTTCCTCGGTGAGATCGCGGAAGGGAACGTCCGTTCTGACCCCCATCGCGCGGGCGATGTCCTTCATGAGCGACCACATCAACGTCTGCCACGGGGCGACCGCGCCCTCGTCGATGGAGAGGCTCTCATCGGGCACCAAGGTGGATTCGTCGACGATACGGACGACCCCCGTGCCGTCACAGCGTTTGCAGGCGCCTTGGCTGTTGAAGGCGAGTTCCTCGGCGGAGGGGGCGAAGAAACGGGCTCCGCACTGCGGGCAGATCAGTTCCAAGTCCGCGGCGACGTTCAGCGAGGGCGGAACATGGTGTCCGTTGGGGCAGCGGTGGGAGGCGAGACGGGAATACATGAGCCTGAGACTGTTGAGGAGCTCTGTCCCCGTGCCAAAAGTACTGCGGATCCCCGGGACGGAGGGACGCTGGCGCAGGGCGAGCGCCGCGGGAACATAGAGAACGTCATCCACCTGCGCTTTCTCCGCCTGTGTCATGCGTCTGCGCGTGTACGTCGAGAGGGATTCGAGGTACCGCCGCGAGCCCTCCGCATAGAGAATGCCGAGCGCGAGCGAAGATTTGCCCGAGCCCGACACGCCTGCAATGCCGACGATTCTATGCAGGGGGATGTCGGCGTCGATATTCCTGAGGTTGTGGACTCTGCCGCCACGGACCTCGATCTTGTCGGGAATGTGTTCCATATTTATGATCCTTTTAATTGTTACGGCTTATCTGATGGTTTCCGCGTCAAGCGGCGCGGGGCAAGATGCCCCACCGAAGCGTCGGTCAGATCGGCTTTTTGAGTTTCTCCCGTGCACGCATCTCCGTGAAGAAGGACGTGAGGAGCGTGGAACACTCCTCCTCCATGATCCCGCCCGTCACTTCCACGGTATGGTTGAGAAGATTCGCCGCCGCGAGCTCCTTTGTGAGGCTGCGCCCCTTCTGCTCGTATGCGCCGAAGTAGAGACGCTCGATACGGCTGTTCAGGATCGCCCCCATGCACATCGGGCAGGGCTCGAGCGTCACATAGATCTCGGCATTCTCCAGCCGCCACGAGCAAATTTTTCTGCAGGCCCTGTCGATCGCCCGCATCTCGGCGTGCGCCGTCGCCATCTGCGATCTGGTACGGAGATTGTACCCTCTGCCGATGATCTTGCCGTCCAGCACGACGACCGCCCCGATGGGCACTTCCCCGAGGCTGTCTGCCTTTTTTGCGAGGCGGAGCGCCTCCCGCATAAACTTTTCTTCCATCGTCAAAACACTTCCGTCAGACGCGCGAGCGCGTCGATATTTTTTTGCAGAATGTCGGGGAGCTCCTCCCTTCCGAGCGGATGCACCGCCGCGCTGCGTCCCGTCTCCACCGTGAAAGCGGGGATCCCGAGCGTCTCGATGCACCAATCCTTATAGCCGCCCGCCGAGTCCTTTGCCTCGCGCAGGGGATATCCCGTCGCCGCGGACAGAACCTTTGCGAGTTTTTTATCCCGCATCAGCCGCAGGGGAGACTGTTTGTAGCGCCAGTAGATCTCCTCACCCTTCGTATGCCAGCTCACCGTAAATCGTGGCTTTTCGGCGAGCGTGAACGCCGAAAGGGCGCTGCTCTCCGCGGCACAGAGGGGGGCTCCGCCCACAAAATTGGCGGGAGCGGGGCGAAACACGTTTTGTGCGCCCGTCCCCCATCCCGCGGGGAAATTGACGTTGAGATCGACGCCTTCAATGTTTGCCTTCCAGAGCGAAAAGTTCCCGCCGAGCCGCAAAACCGACGCGCGCCGCTCCTCGGAGACCGTTCCGATCCCCTTCTCGGACAGGAGCGCACCGTCGGGATTGGTCAGCGGCAAGACCCATACGCTCCCCTTTCTGATCCCGCGCCTGATATGGGCGAGGGCGAGGAGCGCCGTCACATACTCCCGCGCATGGATGGCATACTGGGAAATGCCGACAGGCTCCCCCTTCCCGACACGGAGGGCATAGAGCGGCCGCCCTTCCTCACTGTACCCATAGATACGCTTTTCGCCGCGATAGCTCTCGTAAAATGCAGTGACTTCTTCAAAAATATCCATGTGACATTGTATGTCACTTATGGTACTCCGCGCCCGCGTTGATCATGAACGCGCGGTAAATCTGTTCGAGCAGGACGACGCGGAACATCTGGTGCGGAAAGGTCATTTCGGAGAAGGACAACGTCTCGTCCGCCGCCCCCTTCACCCCCTCATCCAGCCCGCACGAGGAGCCGATGACGAAGGTGACTTCCTTCCCCGCGTCCTGCAGGGCCTTGAGGGAGGCCGCAAACGCCTCCGAGCTCTTCTGCTTCCCCTCAACGGCGAGCACGACGGTGTAGCCCCGTTTCAGACGGAGAATCTCCCCGCCCTCTTCTTGCAGAGAATTCTTTTCGGGGAGCTCCGTGACGGAGAGTTTACAGAAGCGGGAGAGCCGTTTGACGTACTCAGCACAGGCGTCCCACCAGTAACTTTCCTTGAGTTTTCCCACGCAGACGATGTTGACTTTCATCATGATACAAACCCCGTGACGAGCACATAAATCCACTCTATGGCGCAGATGCCGATCCCGACGGAAGCGGTCACAAAGAAGAGTTTTCCGCCCTTCATCCCCCTCTGTCCGATCCCGTCCTTCGGCCCGTCCCAAATGAACAGGAAGGCAAGGCTCCCCGCGAGGGAGAGCGCGGACAGGGCATAGAGGATGATCGTACCCGTAACCGGCAGAGCGGTCAGGTCGAGATTCAGAGACGTCATGACGAGGATGAGCCCGTTGTTGAGAAGATGGGCGAGCATCCCGGGGAGAATGCTCCCCGCCTTGAGCGCGAGAAGGGCAAACGCCGCCCCGCAGAGGAATTGGTAGATCGTCTGTTCGGGGTTCCCATGGAAGAGCGAAAAGAGGGCTCCCGAGAGCAGAACGGCGGGCACGGCACCCCAGCCCCCCTTTCTCATCCCGCCGAAGAGGATGCCGCGGAAGACCGTTTCCTCGAAGAGGGCGGGCAACACGGCGATCACAAGCATCGCGGGGAGCAGGTTCCAGCCGTCAAGGGCGGGAACGGCGTCCGACAGCGAAGGGCGATACCCGAGCATAGAGAGAAAATCCACAAAATACTCGTTGAGAGCATTCAGGGAGAAGAGTAAGCCAAACTGTAAGAGGACGGCGGCGGGGAAATAATACCACTTCGGAGCACGGTAAAATTCCTTGGGAGAAGTCCCCGTGCGGCGGAAAAAGAGGGTTGCAACGCACGCAAAGCAGACCTGCGTGAGGAGAAATGTGAGATATTTGAACCAGTCCTCTCCCCCGACATCCCCGCCTGCGGCGAGCAGGACGACGGACAGGAGCAGGGAGAGAAGGACGGACAGGACCGCCGAAAGAGAATAGCAGAGCCCCGCCTCCCTGAGGGGCGGACGATTGACGATATTTTCCGCTTCCATGTTCTCCATGCCGTCATTATAACAGGAAATCGCCGAAAAGTCCAAGGAATACCTTGCTTTTTCGCAAAAATCTTTCTATAATAGAGGCATGAGAATCATCGATACGCAGCTGATCTCCGATTGCGTTTACCGCCTTGCAAGACGGGCGGGGATCACCCTCACGGACAGCTGCCGCAATGCCCTCGTCTGCGCCGCAAAGCAGGAGACGGGCGCCGCACGCTTCGCCCTCGATACCGTCCTCGCAAACGAAAAGATCGCACAAAATGAAAAGATGCCCGTCTGTCAGGATACGGGCATGGCCGTCGTGTTCCTCGACATCGGGCAGGAAGTCTTTTTAGCGGGGAAACCCGTCCGTGAAGCCGTGGACGACGGCGTCCGCCGCGCCTATGCGGACGGGAAGTTCAGAAAGAGCATCTGCGACCCTCTCACGAGGATCAATACGGGGGACAATACGCCCGCCCATCTCCATATCGGGATCACCGAGGGAGATCGGGTCGAAGTGACCTTCCTCCCCAAGGGATTCGGGAGCGAGAATATGAGCAAACTTTGGATGCTCACCCCCGCCGCGGGAAGAGCGGGGATCGTCGATGCGATCGTAAACACCGTTCAAGAGGCGGGTTCGCGGCCCTGTCCGCCCGTCTATGTCGGCGTCGGCATCGGCGGCTGCTTCGACGGATGTGCCCTTCTCGCAAAGAAGGCGCTGCTGCGGGAGGTCGGCACGAGGCATCCGCGTGAGGACGTCGCCTCGATCGAAGCGGAGGCGCTCGAAAAGATCAATGCGCTCGGCATCGGCGCACAGGGCTTCGGCGGGAAGGTGACCGCCATCGGCGTGAGCTGCGAGATCTCCCCCACCCATATCGCGGGACTGCCCGTGGCCGTCAATATCCAGTGCCATTGCATCCGCTGCGAAAAGGAGGTCCTATGAAACGGCTCACCCTTCCCCTCTCTCCCGAGACGATATCGGAGCTGAACGCGGGGGACTGCGTCCTGCTCTCGGGCGATATCTATACGGCACGGGACTGTGCCCATAAACGGCTCATGGAGCTTCTCGACAGGGGAGAAAAACTCCCCTTTGACTCGCGCGGACGTAGGTTTTGCCGTTGCAAGCGGAGCGGATATAGCCCTTGACAGCG
>CANQLW010000012.1 GCA_947624805.1 uncultured Clostridia bacterium
CTTGCGGAGAACAAACCGAGCGGGTTTGCGGTGGCACATAATCATCCGAATGCTTCTTGTCTTCCGTCTGAGATGGACAATGACTTTACGAAGAGGATTCATCTGATCTGTGCGTTGAACAATGTGAGATTCCTTGATCATGTGATCGTCGGGAATGATGCTGTTTACAGTTACAGGTTGACGGGACAGTTAGGACGGATCGAGAAGCAATGTGACATCGATCGGCTCATCCATTCGGACCTTCCCCCTGAGTGGTAAGGGAAAGAAGAGAGTGGTTGAGATAGAGGAATAGTCAGGTAGTCAGATACCTAAATAACCAAATACCTAAATAACCCAAAAGGAGAAAGCGTTCGCTTTCTCCTTTTTTGATTAGAGGGGAAACATTATCCCCTCCTCAGTCACCTGCGGTGACAGCTCCCCCCCAAGGAGGAGCTTTCAACCCCCACCCCTACCCCGCCCCCTTGAAAGGGGGCGGGCAAGAAATACGGACTTCGTTCTTCGGGATCCTTCGGTCGCTTCGCTCCCTCAGGATGACGCGGGAGAGGCGGCATGACGCAGGGGGAGAGGGGCGCCAAGGGGCGGACTTCGTTCTTTGGGATCCTTCGGGACTTGCTCATCGGACTTCGTTCTTTTTCACTGTCTCAGGATGACGCAGGAAGGGCGCCAAGGGTCGGACTTCGTTTGAGGGGATCCTTCGACACGCCGCCTACGGCGGCGGCTCAGGATGACCGTAGGGCCGCCTTCAGGATGCCCGCATTCCCCCTGTGGATAACGATTTTTCCGAAAAAGCGAAAAAATTTATGAAATAAGTAAATTTTATGCCCAAAAACACTTGACAAAAAAGCGGGGGGGGTAAAATAGAGGGTGCACAGAACTCCTAATAGTTTGACCGATTTTGTGTGGATAAGACCGACGGTAGACTGTGCAAAACGTGAAAGGAGAAATGCGATGAACAAGACAAAGAAACATACCCTCGCCGCACTCTTTGCCCTCGTCTGTGCGCTCGTCCTCACCCTCTCGCTCGGCGTGATGAGTGCGTGCGGGAATGAATCGGCAGAGACGGAGAGCGGCGCATGGTACTACGGCGCGGCAGTCCCGTCCGAATTCCTCGGACAGGAAGGAGATTATTACCTCAATACAACGACCCTCGCAAGCTATAAAAAGACAGCGGACGGATGGTCAACATTGAGCGTGGAAGAGGGCAGCAGCTGGCTGTACGGCACAGGCGTTCCCACAGAGGAAGAAGGAAGCGTAAGCGACTTCTATCTCAATACGAAAACAGGCGATCTCTACCAGAAGGGTGAAAGCGGATGGGGAGAGCCGATCCTCAAACTCTTCGGGACGAACGGGGACGGTGTGATGTGGTTCTCGGGAGAAGCTGAACCCAAGGATTCAAGTGATCTTGCCCTGAAGGCACTCCAAGAGGGAGATTTCTATCTTCAATATCCCGACTTTGTTGTATGGCAATATGCAAAACAGGAGGACGATACCCTCGGATGGAAGAAACTCGGCACATTGAAGGGTGAAGCGGGGGAGAGCGGCGTTGTCGTCGGCTGGACGGTCGGCGCGGGCAAGCCCGCTGCCGATACTGCGGTCGGGGAGGAAGGGTTCTACCTCGACTCCGAATCGGGCGACATCTATCAAAAGACCGCAGAAGAGACATGGGCTCTGAAGGGCTCGCTCGGCAATCTGAGCGCCTCTCACATCAAGAGCATTACATACAATTCCCGCTATTACGGAAAGTCCCACTGGAAGGGCAAGATCCTCAATCCCTTGGACCAGTTGGGCGGAAACGTGAATACGGTTGCGGGCGACACTGCGATCTACGGTTATTGGTTCGAGTTCGACAACGGCATGGCGCTGTTTGTCAGTGCAGGGGACTGCAGACACACGAGCGGTTACAGCGCAGACGACAGATATTATCTCTATGACAACGATTGCGAGAAGGGGACCGTCTATTGGCAAAAGTGTAAATTCTGCGGCGAGTGGTCTCTCGTCACCAAAGAGGCGACGGAGGACGCGGCGCATCCCATGAATACAGACGACTGGAAACACAACGAGACGCAGCACTGGCATGAAAGCGTCTGCTCCCACAGAGCCGTTGCAGATAAGGCCGATCACGAGTATTTCACCTATGCGACTTTCGAGGTCGGCGAGGGTGACGAGGTACAGACGGGCAAGTACACGGTCTGGTATGAGTGCTCCGTCTGCGGCTACAAATATGCCCAGCCTTCGCTCGACGCCCTCAAGGGCACGGACGGCGTGTATCATATCAGGACCGTGCAGGAATGGAACTCCCTTTCGACTAAGTTCAACGCGGGGAAGGTGAGCACGGTGAGCATGGCGGGCGTGCGCGTCATTGCATCCTCGGAGGAGGTGACCGTCTCGCTCGATGCCGATCTCGACTTCCGCGGCGCAGCGCTCAAGCCGCTCGGCACGGCTGAAAATCCCTTCAAGGGGACGTTCAAGGGGAATCATCATTCCATCGGGAATTTCACGGTTTCGGGTGCCTATGCGGGGCTCTTCGGTATGACCGAGAATGCGACGGTGCAGGAGCTCACGATCGTCGGCGCGGAGGTGACCGCTGCGGGCGAAGGGAGCCGTGCGGGCGTGCTTGCCGCTGAGGCAAAGGGGACGCTCACGGTAAAGGACGTCAATGTGCTGGAGAGCGCGGCCGCTTCTGCCGGGGATGTGACGGACGCCGCGGTCGGCGGTCTCGTCGGGAAGCTCACGGACGGATCCGTCTCGGTCGAAGGGGTGAATGTTGACTGCGCGGGCGTCGAGAACCATGCACAGGGCACGGAAGGGAGCGCGCTCGTCGGCGGTGGCGGCACGGTGACCTTTGCGGGAGAGAACGAGGTCGGCTACACGATCGCCGAGGGTTTCGTCGAAAAGCACTATAAGACGGGAAGTCAGACGACGTCCGTCGTCTATGAGATCTCGTCCGTGAAGGGGCTCGAAGGCTTCCGCGATAACGTGAACGGCGAGGGTGAATTTGCCGAAGCTGGCCCGAACAATTACGCGGGCAAGACGGTCAGACTCATGAACGATCTCGATTTCGAAGGGTTCGACGGGGACGGAAAAGTCATCGAGAAAAATATCTGGTGGGGGAATATCGGCAACGGAAGCTACGGCGGCAGCGGCTTGGGCGCGGGAAATACGAACTGGAGCGGGAAATCCTTCAACGGTACCTTCGACGGGAACAACAAGACCATCAAAAACGTTTGCATGGGTTATGACAATTTGTCTTCGTCGCCGAATTCCAAAAGGAAACCTTCCCTCTTCGGCGGACTCGTGAACGCGACCGTGAAAAATCTGAACTTCGAACACGTTGAGGCGGGCAAATCGCCGAGGAGCGGATTCAACGGGTTCGGCGTGCTTGCCATGTGCCTTTCGGGCGGTACGATCTCGGGCGTTACGCTGGACCGTATCGACATCACGGGCGGCGGGTTCATGAGCGCGCTGTGCGGGATGGCGTTCAACGGGTCGATCGATCATGTCACGCTCAAAGACAGCACGATCACCTGCGGGTCTTCGATCGCGGCGTGCGTCGGCGGGCTCGTGGGAAGGGGCTCTGCGATCTTCAGCGATTGCACGGTGCAGGGCTGTACGTTCAACGTCAGTGGTGACATGGTGGGCGGTATCGTCGGCCAGTGGAGTGCAAGAAGTACAGGCGGCACGGCTAAGACGATGAAGAATGTCACCGTAAAGGACACACATATCGCCTTTTCCTCCTCCCAGAGCGCGGCGATGGATATCGGACTTGTCGTCGGATATCTCTACAGGGCGGCAAACAATACAGATCTCTTTGAAACGGTCAACGTGGAAAATTGCTCTGTCTCCGCCGAGCTGAAATCGTCCACATCGAGCATGATCAATAGCTTTACATTGCGGGACGTCGGCGGCGTGGTCGGCAGTACGGGGACTTCATTCGCCGTGTTCGGCGGAAACGGCACTGCGGGGGATATCGGCCTTTCCTTCAAGGATGTCCATGTAAAGGGGCTCACCCTGTCGTCCTGCGGCTCGATCACATATGCGGGCGGGATCTTCGGCGGAAGATGTCTGTTCCGTGACGGGATGCGGCCGTTCGGGAACGTCACGCTGTCGTTTGAGGACTGCTCCGTGGAGAGCTTGACCATGGTGACGGGGACGAGGTTCGAACATGATAACGCCGTGACTTCGAGCGGATATTTTGTCGGAAGCGTGTACGCGATCGATGTCTATGGGCTGGGCTCGCAGCTCCCCGAAACGGGGACCGTGACGGTCAAATATGTCGGAACGAATACCTATCAGCCGACCGTGGAAAGCCTTTCCGTGATCGGGATGGGGGCGGATCAAGTTACGTCCGAGGGCGATCCCGCAAAAGAGAATTGACGGCTTTGTGACAGAACATTTCTGAAAGAGCGCGCCGCGGGATGATGCTCTGCAATTGTTTTCCGCCCGCCGCGCTTTCCAAGAAAGAGAAGTAAGCTCACACTCGGGTACATAGTTACCTTTCTCCACACAAACAAAAAAAGAGAGGTTTCCTCTCTTTTTTTGTTTTAGAGTCGAACGATTTCTTTGCTCGTCACCCCCCTTGCCCACCCCTTGAGGGGTGGGTGTCTTGTTGCTTTGCAACAAGACGGAAGGGGTGTTGCTCGCAAATAAATACGTTCGAGGAATGTCACCCTCTGGGATATTGAGTTGCGGCTCGACATCGCTCTCCCCGACATTGTGGTTCCCGTGGGGTACCAAATGGGGTGGAGCGGCGCAGTTCTCGCTCAGCAGTGCAGTGCACTGTGAGCGGCGCCGCGACAGGAGGCGTGGCCTCCCGCCCCGCGCGCGTTCTATTGCACGAAGCGCGGCACGAGCGGCTTTGCCGCGAAGTACGGGCTTTGCGGCGGTCCCTGCCGCCCAAAGCCCACGGCGGAAGTGCGCGCCTAAGGCACATTATTTGGGAACGAACCCCCACCTGACGCGGCTACGCCGCGCCACCCGCCCCCTTGGAAAGGGGGCAGGCAAGGGGTAAAATGGCGCCTCCACCCGCTTGCGGGGGGAGGGTAGGGTGGGGGGGTAAAAGCTCCCCCTTGGGGGGGAGCTGTCATGAGCGTAGCGAGTGACTGAGGAGGGGATTTCGGACTCCGTTCTTCGGGATCCTTCGAAACTTACGATTCGGACTGCGTACGACTCACTGTCTCAGGATGACGCGGGGAAACGGGGCAGGATGACGCAGAAGAAGGGGCGAGGCGCGGCTCAGGATAACCGTAAAAAGAGTGACAGGGTGACCGTGGGATGTAGCTCAGGACGATCGAAAGACGCGGGCCCGGCGCTCGAAAAAGCGAAAATGCAAGTGAAAAATCATAATATACTGAAATCAAGAAAATTTTTTTGGAAAATTTCAAAAAATTTTTGAATGAGGGGCGGAATTGGCTTGACGAAAAAACGCAGATATTGTAAAATAATGAAAATCATTCCAAGAAGGGGCATATGGAGGTTTCGGAAGAGGGGATCGCGGACATGGGTGCCGCAAAATCGCCCGAAGGCAAAGTCAAAATCCGTCCTTTCGTCAATTTCAGGGTCCTTGTTGTCTGTGCGATCGGTACCGTTTTCGGGGTGTCTTTGTACGCAGGGATCCGTTTCGGAGGGTTTGCTTTTTCCGATCTGCTTTTCTTTGCGCTCTTTTTGCCGCTCTGCCTTTTCCCCGTTTCAAAAAAGCGTGTGCTTGCCTTGTGTCTGCTCTTTCCGATCTTTGCGTCCGTGGGTTGCCTCGGGCTGCATTTTTATACCGAGAACTTTCTCAAGGGCGTCGAGGACGGGACATATGAGGCGAGCGGGACGGTCATCCTCATCGCCGTCGGGAACGGCTATACCTCGGCGGAGCTCAGAAATGTCACCATCGACGGGCTCCCCGTTGACGGAAAGCTCTCCGTCTCGCTGCCCTCCGAGGCCGTTCGCACGGGCGATATCGTGCGTTTTACGGCCAACATCCACCGTGCATCCCTGCCGACGGGGACTCAGGATTCCTACCATTTTGTCAGCAACGTCCGTTATCTCGCCGATGCCGCCTCTTTTGTGACGGAGGGGAGATCCTCGGACCCGATCCTCCGCCTCAATGCCCTGCTCTACGACACCCTCCATGCCCACATGGACAGAGAGGAGGCAAACATCTCCTATGCGCTCCTTACGGGCAATTCCCGTATGGTGGACCGCGGCTTCATGACGGCGGTACGGATCGGCGGAATCGCACATATCTTCGCCGTTTCGGGGCTGCATATCGGAATTCTGTACGGCGCGGCGCTCCTCCTTTGCCGTCCGCTCAAAAAGTATGCCTGTCTCCCCGCGCTGCTGCTCGCCTTTGTCTATTGTACACTCTGCAATTTTACCGTCTCATCCGTGCGTGCCCTCATCATGTGCGCGGCGCTGAGCGTGAACGGCTTTCTGGCGCGAAAGAACGATCTTTTGTCCTCGACGGGACTTGCGGGGACGGCCGTCCTCATCCCCATGCCCGCACAGTGGCTGTCGGTAGGGTTCCGTCTCTCCTTCGGCGCCTGTCTCGGGCTCGGCCTCTTTTCGGGGAGTTTTTCGAGAGGACTGTCGAGGATCCGTCTCCCGCGCTTCCTCTCCGACCTTCTCGGCGCGACCCTCTCCGTTGAGATCTTTACCTTTCCCATAATGCTGGAAGCCTTTGGGTATTTCTCGGTATGGGGACTTCTTCTCAATCTCCTCTTTGTGCCACTACTCCCGTCCGCCTTCCTTGCTCTCATGCTGTGCACCTTCTGTGCTCTCGTTATCCCGCCTGCGGCGGGCTTTTTTCTCCTCTTTCCCGAAGGCGTCTTCGCATTGCTGCTCTATCTTTTCGCACTCTCCGATTTCGGCTATGTCCTCTGCGGCTTCTCGCTCGGCGCGGGCGCCGTCGTCTGGCTGTGTGCAGAGGTATTGCTCTCCGAACGCGTCCGTCTCTCCCGCCGCCTGAAGGCCGCGATCGCCCTCTTCGCCGCGGGGGTCTTTTCGCTGTGTGTCTTTGTGGAGAATTCCTGCTTCGGCGGCGTCGTCATTGACGTCTCGGCGGGGGAGGATAGCTATCTCGTCCTCATCAAGACGCCCGAGGCGACCGTGCTCCTCCTCAACGATACCGAGCTCGAACTCGCCGAGGATTTCCTCATGCGGCGGACGAACCGTGTCGACGCGGCGATCGTCCTGAGCGATGACGGAATGGCGGCGCTCGGCACGGCGGCGTTTGCGGGCGCGGCAGCCCTCTATGCACGGACGGAGACCGCGACGGGCTTCCATGAGAACGGGACCGTATTCGCCGACAGCTTCACGGTCGGGGAGCTCTCGTTCCGCTATGAGACGGAGACGCGCGTCATGATGACGGCACGGGGACACGTCGTCTGCTTCGATTCCGCATCATCCGTCCCGATCGGCGCCGATCTCGACATACAATCAACGGCAGGATGCTTGAAATATTTTCTCGGATATGATATAATTCTGAAGCTATGAAGTTTGTCCAGCTTGCAAAGAGCCTCGAAGAGGAACTTTCTCCCGTCTACCTCGTCGACGGGGAGGAGATCTATTTCCGCGACCGCGCCGTCCGTGCGATCCGTGAAAAGTGCGCCGTCACGATGCCCGAGCTCAACGAGATCCGCTATGAGGGGGAGACACTCAAGGGAGAGAAGCTCGTCTCCTTCGTCTCTGACCTCAATACCCTGCCCTTCTTCGATGAGAGGCGGCTCGTCCGCGTCTATGACTTTTATCCCACCGAAAAGGAATGGGAGACCTATCTCCGTGCATACGCGGAGAACCCCTGCCCGACGACGGTGCTCGTCATCGTCAACGGCGGCAAGAAGGCGAATACGGCGGATCTGAAAAAGAAGAAGGGCGTCGTCTATGTGGATTGCTCCCGCGAGGGGGAGGAGGCGCTCTCCAAGTGGCTCAACGGCGTCATCCGCCGCAAAGGGATGAAGATCGACGGGGATGCCGTCGCCCTCATGGTACGCTATTGCAATTTCGACGCCGCGCGGATGTCCCGTGAGTGCGAAAAGCTTGCGCTCCTCCTCGGCGAAGGGGGAAGGGTGACGCGGAACGTTGTCGAAGAATATATTGCAAAGGACGTCGAATATAAGATATACGAGCTCACGCAGGCGGCATCCCGCAGGAACGGGGCGGCCTTTCAGGAGATCCTCCACGACCTCCTCGAAAAGGGGTATGACGAGTACGCCGTGCTCTCCTCGCTGCTCTCCCATTACCGTACCCTGTACGAGATCTCCTCGATGGGGGGGACGGACGCGCAGATCTCCGCCGCGCTCGGCATCAAACCGTATGCCGTGCAGAAGAATCGCGAGGCGGCGTCCCGTATCGGCAAGGAACGGGTCAGAGAGCTCTATGAGGAGCTCTACGCGCTGTCGGCGGGCGCAAAGAGCGGCGGATATACGAAATATGGGGCACTTTTTGCCGCTGTTGCGAAAATATTTTGCGGATAGCGCAAAATAGGAATAAAACCTTTTGCTTTTTTCGGCAGAAAACGCTATAATAAAAAAAATCTTTTTTGGGAGGATACGGCGGTGAGAGATGTCAATACGATCTGGGAATCCATCAAATCCGTCTTTCTTGAGTTCGAGTGGATCACGGTCGTCGAGCTCGTTCTCTTTTTCTTCTGTATCTATTTCGTCCTGAGGACGCTGTACGAAAATAACGCCAAGAGATTCATCTTTGTCTACATCTTCATGATGCTCTGCATGGGCGCCGTGACGCTGTTCTCGACAAAGGTCGATCCGCTCTGGTTCTTCCTCTTTATGCTCGTGATGTCCCTCTTCTTCCTCTTCCTCTTCAACGTGGAGATCAAGCGGGGGATCTGGAACTCGGGCAAGACCGCCCAGCACCGCAAAGACGCCCCCGTCAGGCAGACGGTCGCCTCCCAGCGGGCGGATGAGTACGTCAACGGGATCGCAAAGGCCGTGCAGAGCCTCTCCAAGAGCAACACGGGCGCGCTCATCGTCCTCTCCAACGGGAACCTGCCCAAGGACATCATCGAGAGCGGCGTCGAACTGAACGCGGCGATCTCCAGCCAGCTCATCGAAGGGATCTTCATCCCCAAGGCTCCCCTCCATGACGGCGCGATGATCATCTACGGGGATAAGATACAGGCGGCGGGATGTTTCCTTCCGCTCACGCAGAAGGATTTCCCCAAGGACTACGGCACCCGCCACCGCGCGGGGATCGGCGTCACGGAAGTCGCCGATGTCGCGACGATCATCGTCTCGGAGGAGACGGGGATCGTGTCCTATGTGAAGCGCGGCGAGATCACGCGGTATGTGGATTCCGTGGGCCTCAAACGCTTCCTGAAAGATTATTACTGGAAAGAATTCAACGCGGAGGGTAAGAAGTCATGAAGATCGGAGAATTTTTCAAGCGCGTATTTCTCAGCCATATCCCCCTGAAGCTGCTCGCGATCGTCCTTGCGGCGTTCTGCGTGGTCATCATCAACGCGATATGAGCGCTTGTTTCAAACCGTCGCGCCTCTTTGTCCCCCGCGGCGGATTCGAAAAATGGGCGATCCCTTCATGGGAGCGCAGCCCCGACGACGAGGCATTCTGGGAGCGCGTTGCACGGACAGCCGGCAACGCGCCTTCTGCATTCGGTTTTTATGCTCCCGACGCCGCAGAGGAGACGGCGGAACAGGCGAAGATGATCGCCGACGCCATGTATCGGATGCTCGAGACGGAGACGGTGGAACGTATCGAGCGCGGGGCGGTCTTTACCGAGCGAAACATCGGCGGCAGGGAGCGCTACGGGATCGTCATGGCGGCGGATCTCGAGGCATATTCCTTCCGTGAGGGTGAGCCCGCCATGATCCGTGCGACGCTCCCCCCCTCGCCGCGTGCAGAGCGGCTCGCCCTGCTCAGGGAGACCGCACCCCTCGAATTTCCGTACGTCACCCTCTTCTATCAGGAGAAACGGGACAGAGCCGCCTCTTACCTCAGACGCGGCGATCTCGAGCCGCTGTATTCGTTCGAACTCATGGAGGGCGGCGGACAGATCAAGGGGAGCTATATCCCCCCGTTCGAGGCGGAAATGATTGCGGAGCAGATCACCCCCCGCACGGGGACGGGGTTCGTCGTCGCGGAGGGGCATGACCTGATCGCCGCCGCAAAGCTTCGCTGGGAAAAGCTCAAACCCACACTGGACAGCACCGAGCTTGACTCCCATCCCGCCCGCTTTATCCTCGTCGAGCTCGTCAATCTTTTTGCGACGGAGACAGAACTCGTGACCCCCGTGCGCAGGGTGATCACAGAGGAAGAAGACGCCTTCCGCGACTATTTCCGCCGCAATGTCAAATGCAAAGAGCGGGATGGGGCGCTTCTTCCCGCCACCTCCGACCCCGCCGCAATCCGCAAAGCAGATGCCGTGATCGCAGAATATCTCCGTATCAACGGCGGCAGGGTAAAATATGACGTGAAACCCTCCAGGGATGAGGGCGTATGTGTCAGATTCGGCGCCTTCGACGCGGATGAGCTCTTCCCCGCGGTCAAGGGCGGAAAGCTCCTTCCCCCGTATGCGTTTACGGTCAGGGAAGAGCAGATGCGCTATTGTCTCGAGGGCAGGGAGATCAGCTATGATTAAGGTCTGTAAGTTCGGCGGGACGTCGATGGCGAACGGCATCAACATGGAGCGGATCGCCGGCATCATCGGACAGGACAGCAGCCGAAAATTTATCGTCGTCTCCGCCCCGGGGAAACGGTTTGGCGGGGACAGCAAGATCACGGACCTTCTCTATGAGACACAAAAAGAGGTGGAGCAGAGCGGAACAGTCGGAAAGGCGTTCGAAAAAGTCGCCGCACGGTTTGAAAGGATCGTGGACGAACTCCATCTTGCATTCGATATCGGGAGCGTGCTCCGAGAGACGGCGGCGGCGATCGAACGGGAGAAGAGTCCCGATTTCACCGCCTCCCGCGGGGAATATCTCGCCGCACGGATCATGGCGGAGCTGCTCGGCGTGCCCTTCCTCGAAGCGGGCGATGTGATCTTCTTCCGCGGCGGAAGGCTGGATGCACAGCGCACTTATGAGGCGCTCGGCGCGGCGATGAAGGCGTGCGGCAGAGCGGTCATCCCGGGCTTTTACGGCTCCGACGAGACGGGCGCCGTCCGTACGTTCTCCCGCGGGGGGAGCGATATCACGGGCGCGGTCGCGGCACGGGCGGTCGGGGCGGATCTCTATGAAAACTGGACGGATGTCAGCGGGTTCCTCGCCTGTGACCCGAGGATCGTGCCGAGCCCCGTCGGCATACGGGAACTCAGCTATCGCGAACTGCGTGAGCTCAGCTATATGGGGGCAAATGTCATGCATTCGGAATCCATCTTCCCCGTGCGGGAAGCGGATATCCCCATACAGATCAAGAATACCTTCCGCCCCGAAGACGAGGGGACTGCGATCCTGCCGACCGTCCCGCTCAGCTCCCGTACGGTGACGGGCATCGCGGGGAGGGAGCATTTCAGCGTTATCTATCTGGAAAAATCGCTCATGAACGAGGAGATCGGGTTCGCAGGGAAGGTTTTGCGGATCCTTGCGGATCATGCAATCTCATTCGAGCATATGCCGTCGGGGATCGATACGATGTCCTTCGTCATCGACAGCGATTTTTTGAAGGACGGCGTCTGGGAGACGCTTAAACGGGAGATCACGGAGGCCGTCCGCCCCGACAGGATCGACCTCATCAGCGACATCGCGCTCATCGCCGTCGTTGGGCACGGCATGACAAGGAGCGTCGGTACTTCCGCGCGGCTCTTTGCCGCGATCGCAAACGCGGGGGTCAACGTGAGGATGATCGATCAGGGCTCTTCGGAGCTCAATATCATCGTCGGAGTGGACAATCGCAACTACGCCCGTACCGTCTGCGCCGTCTATGATGAGTTTTTCCGCTCCGACGCCCCCGTCCCGCTCTCCTGAGCCGATACACAGAACCCCGTGGGAAGAAATTCTGCCACGGGGTTTTTGATTTTGTTGTAGATTGAATCCCCCCGAGCGACAGGAATCGCTCGGGGGGATTGGTGTACCCGCCGGGGTTTGAACCCGGAGTCGACGGCGTCGGAGGCCGTAATGTTATCCAATTACACTACGAGTACAAATATTCAGTTCGTTTCCCCGCCGCCTATGACGGCGTACTGCGCGGGCTACGCCCGCTTGTGCCGCCCTTCGACGACAAAAGAACGTGCGGGCGGTCGGAGGCCGTAATGTTATCCAATTACACTACGAGTACAAATATTTCATTAAGAGGGGGCAAAGGCTTGGCGTTCCCCGTTGATTTTTTTCATTATAGCACATCTTACGAAAAAATGCTTTGTATTTTCGTCGGTTTATGGTAAAATAAAGAAAAATTTTTCGGGGAGGCGGGTATGCCGCAGAAAACAGTCGTTGTCGGGATGAGCGGGGGCGTGGACAGCTCTGTCGCCGCCCTTCTTCTGAAACGAGAGGGATATCGCGTCATCGGGCTCTTCATGCGAAACTGGGAGGAGTCGGACATAAACGGCGCCTGCACCGCCGAAGAGGACTTCGAGGACGTCAAACGCGTCTCGGCGCTCCTCGATATCCCGTACTATACCGTCAATTTTTCCAAAGAGTATATGGACAGGGTCTTTTCCTACTTTCTCGCCGAGTACAGGGCGGGTAGGACCCCTAATCCCGATGTCCTCTGCAACCGTGAGATCAAGTTCGGGCCCTTCAAGGCGTATGCGGAGAAGCTCGGGGCGGACTTCATCGCGACGGGGCACTATTGCGGCATCTCCCATGAGAACGGCGTCCACCGCCTTCTCAAAGCCGCCGATCAAAAGAAAGATCAGACCTATTTTCTCAACCAGCTCTCACAGGAGCAGCTGAGCGGCGTGCTCTTCCCGCTCGCGGGGCTTCAGAAGGAAGAAGTCCGACGCATTGCCGAAGAACACGGGCTCGCAACGGCCAAGAAGAAGGATTCGACGGGCATCTGTTTCATCGGCGAGCGTAATTTCAGAAAATTCCTGCAAGAATATCTTCCCGCACAGCCCGGTAAGATCCTTACGCTCACGGGGGAGGAGGTCGGCGAGCACATCGGGCTCATGTACTATACCCTTGGGCAGCGCCGCGGGCTCGACCTCGGCGGCAAAAAGGGGGAAGAGGGCAGGTGGTTCGTCGTCAGAAAGGATCTTGCCAATAATATTCTCTATGTCTCCCACGGCGACGAGGGACCGCTGTATTCAAACGGCTGTCTCGTCTCGGGCTTCAACTTTATCCCCTTTGCGCCCGCGGCGGAGGAATTTGTATGCCGTGCAAAGTTCCGTTACCGTCAGGAGGAGCAGGGCGTCAGGGTCGTCAGGACGGGAGAGGACACGATGAAGATCCTCTTCGATACCCCCCAGCGTGCCGTGACAGAGGGACAGTACGCCGTTTTATACGATGAGCGGCAGTGCCTCGGCGGCGGGGTCATCGAGGGGACGTTCTGAATCATTCCGTGTATAAAAATACTTTCATCCGTCCATAACTTCCGTGCAAACGGAGGTTATTTTTTATGAAAAAGATCGTTGCGGTCGTGTGTATTCTTGTGGCGGTCATGGGGATCGTCCTCATCGGTTTTCAAGGCGGGGAGAGCGTCGGGACGGAGTATCTTCGGGTACATATCCGTGCAAATTCCAATTCCGAGGCAGACCAAGCCGTCAAATATAAGGTACGGGACGCCGTCGTTGCATATCTCACCCCGACGGTGGCGGAGTGCGGGGATAAGGAGACGGCGATGCGGGCGATCGGGGAGAAACTCACCGCCGTCGCACAGGTCGCGGACGGCGTTTTGCGGGAAGAGGGGTATTTTTACGGCGCCAAGGCGAGCCTGAGACGGGAAGAATTTCCCACCCGCGTCTATGACGGGGCGACGCTCATGGCGGGCGTGTACGACGCGCTCATTCTGGAGCTCGGCACGGGCGAGGGCGACAACTGGTGGTGCGTCGTCTATCCCCCGCTCTGCTTCACGTCGGGCAACGGGAACATCGTCTATAAGAGCAAGATCATGGAGATCATACGAAAGTTCGGTGAGTGAGGGGCTTTTCGGACTGCGTTCTTCGGGTCCTTCGAAACTTACGATGTGGACTTCGTACGACTCACTGTCTCAGGATGACGCGAGCAAGGGTCGGACTTCGTTCTTCGGGTCCTTCGAAACTTACGATGCGGACTTCGTACGACTCACTGTCTCAGGATGACGCGGGGGGCGACACGCCGCCTGCGGCGGCGGCTCAGGATGACGCGAAAGCGACGCGCGGCTCAGGATGACCGTAGGGCGCGGGGTGGGCAAGGGGAAATCTCGGCCTTGGGGAATTTTCTTGCAAAATCGGTGAGGATGTGATATAATCTATCCACTATGGATATTGCAGCAACGATCGCAAAAGAACTCAATGTTACCGAACAACACGTTCAGAACGTCATCACCCTCCTCGACGAGGGCAACACCGTCCCCTTCATCGCCCGTTACAGAAAGGAAATGCACGGCACGATGGACGACCAGCTCATCCGCACGCTGTCGGACCGTCTCGAGTATCTCCGCGGGCTCGAACAGCGCAAAGCGGAAGTGGAGAAAATCATCTCCGACCGCGGGCAGCTCACCGATGAGCTTCGGCAGCGGATCGAGGATGCCGCGACTATGTCTGAACTCGAAGATCTGTACCGTCCCTATAAGCAAAAACGGCGCACGCGGGCGACGATCGCAAAGGAGAAGGGGCTCGAGCCCCTCGCCGAACTGCTCTTTTCGCAGGAGCCCGACTGCCCCGTTCCCATACGTGTCGCCGCAGAGTTCGTCGACCCCGAAAAGGGGGTCAATACCCCCGAAGAGGCGCTTGGCGGGGCGGGGGACATCATCGCGGAGTGGATCTCGGACGATGCCGCCATCCGCAAATTTCTCCGTGAATTTTACATGAAATACGCGGCGATCTCCTCTGTCGCGGCAAAAAAGACCCCCGAGGACACCGTCTACCGCAATTATTACGATTTCAACTCCCCCGTCGCAAAGGTGGCGGGACACCAGATCCTCGCGATGAACCGCGGCGAGAAGGAGGAAGTCCTCAAAGTTGCGATCGAGATCAACCGTGAAATGGTCGTCGAGCTCATCGCCCGCCGTACCGTCAAAAAGCCCCTCTGTGCTTCCTCGGCGTTTGTCCGTGAATGCACGGCGGACGCATACGACCGCCTCATCGCCCCCTCTGTCGAGCGGGAAGTGCGCGCGGCGCTCACGGAGAGCGCCTCCGAGGGCGCGATCGGGCAGTTCGCCCTCAATCTCCGTCCCCTTCTCATGCAGCCGCCCGTCAAGGGGTTTGTGACGATGGGGCTGGACCCCGGGTATCGCATGGGCTGTAAGGTCGCCGTCGTGGACGGCACGGGAAAGGTGCTCGACACGGCAGTCGTCTATCCCACCTACGGCGAGCGGCAGAAGCAGGAGTGCATTCAAAAGCTCGCCGCCCTCATCAGGAAGCATCGGGTCGTCCACATCGCGATCGGCAACGGCACGGCGAGCCGCGAGACCGAGCAGATGACGGTAGAGCTCATCGCCTTCCTCGGACGGGGCGCGGGGGTGAGTTATACGATCGTCAACGAGGCGGGGGCGTCCGTCTATTCCGCTTCCAAGCTGGCGGCGGAGGAGTTCCCCGAATACGACGTCAATCTCCGTTCGGCGGTCTCCATTGCAAGGCGCTTGCAGGATCCCCTCGCCGAACTCGTCAAAATCGACCCCAAGTCCATCGGCGTGGGGCAGTATCAGCACGATATGCCCGAAAAACGGCTGTCGCAGGCGCTCGACGGCGTCGTCGAGGACTGCGTGAACGCGGTCGGCGTGGACGTCAATACGGCCTCTGCGCCCCTTTTGTCCCGTGTGGCGGGGCTCAACGGCTCCGTCGCGGGGAATATCGTCAGATTCCGTGAGGAGAACGGCTCCTTCACGTCACGGCGGCAGCTCTTGAAGGTAAAGGGACTGGGCGCAAAGGCGTTCGAGCAGTGCGCAGGCTTTTTGCGTGTCCCCGAGAGCGAGGAGGTGCTCGACAACACCGCCGTCCATCCCGAGAGCTATGCGGCGGCGGAAAAGCTCCTTCTGATCTGCGGCTATACCAAGGCGGAAGTGAGAGCGCAGGAGCTCGGGCGTCTGCGCGAGAGAGTCAAGGCGTACGGCGAGGAGCGGGCGGCGGCGGAATGCGGCGTCGGCGTGCCCACCCTCCGTGACGTCGTGACCGAGCTCATGAAGCCGGGGCGTGACCCCCGTGACGAGCTCCCCGCGCCCGTTCTGAGGACGGACGTGCTCGACATCAAGGACCTCAAAAAGGGCATGGAGCTTCGGGGGACGGTGAGAAACGTCATCGACTTCGGCGCGTTCGTCGACATCGGCGTGCATCAGGACGGCCTCGTCCATATCTCCAAGATCTGCGACAGATTCATCCGCCATCCCTCCGAGGTGCTCTCGGTGGGGGACGTCGTGACCGTCTGGGTGCTCGACGTCGACGAAAAGAAGGGGCGGATCTCCCTCACGATGAAAAAACCGCAGTGAGAGCGACGAAATTTTGTGTACAACTATTGATTTTTCTCCGCAAAAGCGGTATAATTGAAGAAAACAATTTCGGAGGAACCTTATGCCTTTAGTAACAACAAAGGAAATGTTTGAAAAAGCGTACAAGGGCGGCTATGCCGTCGGCGCCTTCAACGTCAACAATATGGAGATGATCCAAGCGATCGTCGAAGCCGCGAACGAATGTAAATCGCCCGTCATCCTGCAAGTATCGGCAGGTGCAAGAAAGTATGCAAATCCCGTGTATCTGCGCCACCTCGTGATGGCGGCGGCGGAGACGACGGATATCCCGATCGCGATGCATCTCGACCACGGCGCAGATTTCGAGATCTGCAAATCGTCCATCGACGACGGGTTCACGTCCGTCATGATCGACGCCTCCTCCAAGCCTTGGGAGGAGAATATCGCCCTCACCCGCAAAGTTGTTGAATATGCCCATGCCCACGGCGTCGTCGTTGAGGCGGAGCTCGGCAAACTCGCGGGCATCGAAGACGACGTTCACGTCGAGGCGCACGATGCGATGTTCACATCCCCCGACGAAGTCGAGGAATTCACCTCGAGGACGGGGATCGACTCCCTCGCGATCGCGATCGGCACTTCCCACGGCGCCTATAAGTTCAAACCCGGGCAGGATCCCAAGCTCCGTATCGATATTCTCGAAGAGATCGGCCGCCGTCTCCCCGGGTTCCCCATCGTCCTTCACGGCGCGTCGAGCGTCCCGCAGGATCAGGTGGCGATCGTCAATGAATTCGGCGGTTCCATGCCCAATGCCATCGGCATTCCCGAGAGCGAGCTGAAGAAAGCGGCAAAGCTCGCCGTCTGCAAGATCAACATCGACTCCGACCTCCGCGTCGCGTTCACGGCGGCTTGCAGAAAGCATTTCTGCGAACATCCCGACCACTTCGACCCGAGACAGTACCTCGGCGACGCGAGAGCGAACATGAAGGAGATGGTCAGGCACAAGATCATCGATGTGCTCGGATCCGCAGGAAAAGCATAAGACAGGGAAGACAGAATGCCGACCGCTACGGTCGGCATTTTTTACTGATTCTCCCATTCGGGGAGAGAAGGAGGAAGTACAAATATGAAAAATTCCCAAAAAGAGACGATCGGGACGGTCCTTTTCGACAGCAAGAAAAGGGCTCCGCTCGTGTTGACGAACGGGGAGAAGGAAGTCGCGTTCGAAGAGGTGTATGCGACAGAGCGGGAGGGGACCGTCTACTGCATCCTGCGCCCGCTCGTCCCCGTGAAGGGACTGCGCCCCAACATGGCGCTTGCGTTCTGTTTAGACGGGGAGACGCTCCGCGCCGTGCAGGACGCGAAACGCTCGGATGAGATCTTTATGGGGTACTATGCCGCGCTCAGACGCGCCGGAAGGAAGGCTTGATATGGCAGAGAACAAGAATATCATCAAAAACGATACGGAAATTTACGGCAACGGGCTCGGGAGCACGGCGGAATACACGGGTGCCAAGGTCGAAGAGGACTTCGCCCTCATTGCCGAGCTCGACCGCTGCCTTTCCTCCGTCATCGGACAGGACTATGCCGTGCAGGCGGTCAAGGAATACCTCTTCGGCATCAACGGACGGCGGAACGAGCGGGGGGTCGGGGGACTTCTGACCTTCATGGGCCCGCCCGCCGTGGGCAAGACGTATATGGCGGAGCTCATCGCGAAGGCGACCCACCGTCCCTTCCTCCGCTTCGACATGAGCAGTTACAACGACCACGAGGCCTCCCTTTGCGATATGTTCGGGATCAACCGTTCCTATAAGTCCGCCCGCACGGGGCAGCTGACGCAGTTCGTGCTGGAAAATCCCGTCTGCGTGCTCCTCCTCGATGAGATCGAAAAGGCACATCCGAACGTTCAGGCCCGCTTCCTGCAGATCCTCGAACGCGGGGACGCACAGGATCTGTACACCGAAAAATTCGTGAGCTTCCGCGACGTTCTCCTCATCGTCACGACGAACGTGGGGCGGAGCGTCTATGACCGTACGCTCACGACCTATCACTTTGCACAGACGCCGCAGGCGACGCTCATCCACGCGCTCAGGACGGAGAAGGACCCGCAGTCCCAGATGCCCTATTTCTCGGACGCCCTCGTCTCCCGTCTCACCTCGGGCAGGATCATCCTCTTCAACAAGCTGCGCCCCGAGGTCCTTCACCGTATCACGGCGGAGGAGGCCGAGCGCAGGGTCGGGTTCTATCAGGACAGGTACGGCGTCACCTTCGGGGTGGATCCGCTCCTGCTCGCCAAGTTCCTTATCCTGAGCCTCGGCGCAAAGGCGGATATCCGTACGGCGCTCAAGAGCGTGAAGGAGTTCTTCGAGCGGAGCATCGAGCGGCTCGTGAAACTCAGGCATGAGACGGGGGCGGCGTATTTTACAAAGGCGGCCGTGAGATTCGATTTCTCGGACATGACCGACCGCGCGGAGGAGATGTTCCGCCATTCCGAAAAGATGCGCGTGCTCGTCTGCTGCGGAGAGGACAGGAAAGAGCTGTTCTCGGGGTATGCCTCGGAGGGGACGGAGATCCTGTTCGACGACGGCAAGAGCGCGGCGGAGCTCTGCCGCATGGACCTCTCCTGTGCGATCCTCGACAGGGACAAAGAGGAGGAACACTACGGCGGGGAGCTCTTCTCCTCCCTCATTGCGCTCGAGGAGGTCCCCGTGTATGTCTATGACGGCGACGCGGGTTCGGACGCCGAGCTCTACGACTATACCGACCGCGGGGCGGCGGGCGTGCATTATGCCGCCTGCGGGCAGAGTTTTGAGGCGTGGGCGGACGCCGTGTTGCGCGGGCTCGACCTTACATATCTGACCCAGACGCTCATGAGGACCAACCGCGTCGTGACCTTTGACGTCGGCTATGCCTTCCATGAGGACGCGGAAGAGGCGGAGGTGACCGTCTCGGGCGTGGATGTCGAGGTCGCAAAGGAGTCGGGGGACGTGGAGACGTTCGTCTCCGAACGGGAGATCCCCGATGTGACCTTCGGCGACGTCTATGGCGCCGAGGAAGCAAAAAAGGAGATGCGCGGGGTCGTGGATGTGCTGAAAAACAGTAAGAAATACAGAAGGCTCGGCATCCGTCTCCCGCGCGGGATTCTGCTCGACGGTCCCCCGGGGACGGGCAAGACCATGCTCGCCAAGGCGCTTGCGAGGGAGTCGGGATTGCAGTTCATGCAGAGGAATGCCGCGGAGTTCGTGAGTATGTATGCGGGCGAAGGGGCGAAGCGGGTGAGGGAGAGCTTTGCGGCGGCGAGGAAGTATGCGCCCTGCATCCTCTTCATCGATGAAGTGGACGCCATCGCCCGTAAGAGGATGTATGACGTCTCGCAGGGCACATCGGACGTCCTCAACGCCCTTCTCTCCGAAATGGACGGCTTTGAGGATCATGCCCTCTCACCCGTCTTTGTCGTCGCGGCGACCAACTTCGACGCCGACAAGGGGGCGGGACAGCTCGACGAGGCGTTTTTGCGCCGCTTCGACAGGAAGATCCGTATCGATCTCCCCGACTTTGCCGTGCGGAAACAATACCTTACCGACTGCCTTGAAAAATACGGCAGCGAAGTCTCGGAGAGGACGGTATCGAGCATCGCCAAGCGCTCGCTCGGCTGGTCGCTCGCCGAGCTCGACGTTGTGCTCCAGAACGCCGTGCGCGGGGCTCAGCAGGGCGGCGGCGCCGTGACGGACGAGGGGCTCAGTGAGGCGTTCGAGGTCTATGCAGATGGTGCACGGAAGAAATACGACGCCAAAAAGGTGGAAAAGACCGCCTGCCATGAGGCGGGTCACGCAGTCGCGGCATATGCTTTGGGCTGCACGCCCTCGTTCGCCACGGTCAAGGCGCGGGGGAATTACGGCGGCTATGTCTATTACGGGGACGAGGAAGTCACGGAACTTTCACGGGAGGAGCTCCTCGCACGCGTCTGCATCCTGCTCGCGGGGCGGGCGGCGGAGACCGAACGCTACGGCGCTGCGGGCGTGACGACGGGCGCGGCGAGCGATCTCAAAGCGGCGACGGAGAACGTCTATCGCTATCTCTGCGATTACGGCATGGACGACGAGCTCTTCCTCTATGTCGACCCCGAGACGGCGCGGGATTCGGACAGTATCCGCCGCAAAGCGATCGCGCTCATGCGGGAACAGTATGCACGGGCGCAGTCCATCGTCAGGCAATATGCAGAGCAGGTGGAGGCGGTCGCACGGGCGCTCATCGAGCGGGACAGCCTCGATGAGACGGAACTTCTCGAACTCTTGCGGGAAAGGAGGGAATCATGCTGACCTCACAGGAAAAACTCGCCGCGGGGGCGGTCCTCAGGGTGCTCAACCTCGGCAGGAACACGATCTCTCCGCGGGACATAGACGAGGACGGCGAGCGGGGGGACAGCTTCTTCCGCAGTGAGAGCAACGCCGAAAAGGGGCTCGAAGGGCTCGAGCGCCAAGGGCTCCTGCTCAAGACCAAGACGGGCGCCTATCGGATCCTCGGCGATATCGCCCTCTTCCGCAGACTCTTCCTCGAGGATGTCAAAGAGGAGAAGACAGAGGAGGAGGGGGAGATCGGACTTGCCGAGATCCTCTCCTCAATATGGACCGTCGCGGGGCAGACCGCCGACGGGCAGGAGCCCCACAAGACCTTTGAGGAGCTCCTTCGCGAAAGACGGGGTCAAAGCAATCAGAACGAGGACGAGAACGATAACGATGAGGATGAAGACGGCGGGGAACGTGAGGACGATGATGCCGACGATGCCGACGACGCCGAAAGCACGGACCTCGACGCCGAGGAAGAAGAGCAGAAACGTCGGAAAGCGCAGCTGTATGAGGGTCTCACGCCCACCCAGCGGACGTGGGTCGGACTCATGGAACGGGGCGGGATCGTCTACAAAGAGGGGAGTACGCTCTTCGTCTATACCGCCTATCGCGGGCTCTGGGAAGACATCGGCTTCGCCATACGGTTCAACGGGAGCGAGCTCTCCCTGACCGACCACGGCGAGACTTACGACTTGCTCTCGCGGAACGTCAATCCCAACCGTGAGGACGTTCAGGAAAAGATACAGGATATCCTCTCCGACTACGGGATCGAGGACGACAAGGGGGTGCTGGTCCTCAAAGTCTCCCACCCCGCCACGGCGCTCACCTGCATGATGCAGATCTATGCGGCGGAGCAGCGCATTCTCGCATACGGCAAGGAGCTCTTTGCGGCAAGCAGGAAGCACAGCGACGGTGACGAGGACGAAGAGGAGGACGACGTCATGCCGTGGCTGGAGGACGACGAGGAGGAATTCGTCGGCTGGGAAAAGCTCCTGCTCGATCCCGAGGTGCACGCGGGGGATGCAGACAAACTCACGGTTGCGCTCGGCACGGAGGGCGGGGAGATCTTCTATGCCGACCTTGCCGATATGGAGCATATCATCATCGGCGGCTCGGCGTGGTCGGGCAAGAGCGTGCTCCTCAATCTCATGATCGCGGGGCTGATCCTCAATTATACCCCCGATGACGTGAGGCTGATCCTCTGCGATTCCGCGCAGGGCTCCTTCGGCGCCTTCAAAGGGATGCCCCATCTTCTGACGGGCAAGATCTACACGACGGCGGGTGAGTTCGAGCAAACGCTCCAATGGGCGGTTCGGGAGACGGAGCGCAGGTTCGCGCTCTTCGGCATCGTGAGCGCCCGCGGGGTCAAGACGGAGAAGTTCTCCGAGTATCTCGCCAATAAAAACGATACGGACGAAGATCTCCCCCGCATCCTCATTATGGTCGACGAGCTCGCAGACTGCATGGAAGAGAAGCAGAAGGAGATCACGGAGCTTCTCTGCTCCGTCGCCCAAGGGGTCTCCATCGCGGCGGCGGGGATCCACCTGATCCTCGCGACGCAGTGCCCGAGGATGCATGAGATCGAGGAGAAGATCATCCCGCTCATGCCGACACGCATCGCCTTCAAGACGGCGCTCCCCTCCGACGGCGTCGCTATTTTAGGCGAGAAGATCGAAGATCCCCCCGTCGAAATGGGACAAATGGTCCTCAAAACGGGGGAGTCCATACACAGGATTCACGTCTTCCGTGCAATGCCCGAGGACATCGCATCGACCGTCTCCGCCCATAATTATCCGAAGGTATTTTCCGAGGAGGCGAAGGAGCAGATCGGGAGCGGGAGAGAGGTCTGGCCGCATACGCCGTTTGGCGACCCTTACTGCGTCTATGCGCTCGGCGTCGCCGTGGAGCTCGGGGAGATCTCCGTCACCCTGCTGCAGCGGAACTGCGGCGTCGGCTATACCCGTGCAATCCGCATCCTCGACTGGATGGAGGCAATGGGGTTCCTCGGCGATGTGGGGGAGTTCGGACGGAAGGTGCTCCTCTCCAAGGAGGAGTTCCTCAAACGCTTCCGCCCCGAGTGAGAATTTGATAAAACAAGAGCGCCCGCCGACATTGTCGGCGGGCGCTCGGATGATTTCTGTCAACGTTTGTTGGTGAAGCGCAGGATATTTTCGGTATTGCCGAAGACGACGATCAGGTCCCCCTCCTCGAAGACGTAATTCCCGTCGATGGAGGAGATGACGGTACTGCCCTTTTTGACGGTGAGGATGTTCATGCCGTACTTGACGCGGGGATTGACGTCGATGAGCTTCTTTTTCACCCACTTTTTCGGGGTCTCGATCTCAAAAATGGAGTGTTCGGCGTCGAGCTCGATAAAGTTGATGACATTTGCGGCGTTGAGGGTGACGGCGAGCTTCTCCGCGACGTCCCTGTCGGGGTAGATGACCTCGTCCGCGCCCACTCGCATGAGGAACTTGCGCTGGATCTCCGTCGAGGCCTTGGAGACGACTTTCTTCGCCCCGAGGTCCTTGAGATTGGAGGTGATCTCGAGAGAGGACTGGAAATCGTCCCCGATCGCGACAACGCATACGTCGAAGGAGGGGATGTCCATCGCACGGAGATTGTCGATCATCATGCAGTTTGTGATGAGCGCGTTCGTGTAACGGGGGGCGAGGGCGTTGATCGTGTCCTCGTTTTTATCGACGATCATGACTTCGTCGCCCATGCCGAGAAGCCTCTCCCCGAGCGTGCGCCCGAATTTACCCATTCCGATGAGAAGTACCGATACCATATATGATCTCCTTACAGTTTAACCGATAAACATGATCTCCACGGGGCGCTGGATGGCGGCCTCCGTGTATTTCTTTCTGCCGAATGCCAAGGCGATCGTGAGCACGCCCGCCCGACCCATATACATGAGCAGGATGAGGATGACCTTGGAGACGGCCGTAAGATGCGCCGTGACCGAGAGGCTCAGCCCGACAGTGCCGAGCGCAGAGACCGTCTCGAACAGGATCTCCTTGAAGGTGAACGGCTCGATCGCACACATCGTCATGACGGCGACGAGGATGAGAGTCAGGTATGCCGTGAAGACGGCGAGCGCCTGCGAGAGCTGGGACATATCCACCCGCTTTCTGCCGATGTTGATGTCCTTTTTGCCGCGGAGCGACGCGACCATACCCATGAGGATGATAAAGAAGGTGCTCACCTTGATGCCGCCCGCGGTCGAACCCGAACAGCCGCCGATGAACATCAGGATGACCGTGAGAAGATACCCGCTCTCGGACATGGTGGTGTAATCGATCGTGTAGAAGCCCGCCGTGCGCGCCGTCGTCGCGTTGAAGATCGCACAGAGGATCTTTCCGCCGATCCCTTGGTCCCGATAGCCGATGTTCCAGTCGAAGGCAAGGAAGAGCCCCGTCGACACGACGAGCAGGATCGCCGTCATGAGCAGGATAAATTTGGTATAGAACTGGAATTTTTTGGGATTTCCCTTGCAGTCGAGGATGTCGCCCCAGACGCAGAAGCCGAGCCCGCCGACGATGATGAGCGCACAGACCGTGAGCACGACGAGGGGATCAGAGGCGTATTTGGAAAGCGATCCCGCCGTGCCCATGAGGTCGAAACCGGCGTTGCAGAAGGCGGATACGGCATGGAAAATCGAGAAATAGATGCCTTTCCCCACGCCGAACTCGGGATCGGGGATAAAACGGATCATGAGAAGGGCGGCGCCGATCGCCTCGATCGTGAGGGAGCCGAGCACGATGCGCTTGACGAGTTTTTTGACCCCCGCGAGGGAACTGCCGCCGAGGGCGCGGACGACCGCGCTGCGCTCATACAGCCCGAAGCCGCGGCGGACGGCGATAAAGATAATAGAGACAAAAGTCGTGAATCCGAGCCCGCCGAGCTGGATGAGAAGGAGGATGACGATCTGTCCGAAGAGCGTCCAGCCTGCGAAGGTGTCGAAGGGGACGAGCCCCGTGACACAGGCGGCGGACGTCGCCGTGAAGAGAGCGTCGAGATAGGACGCGCCCCCCGTTTTGGAGGCAAAGGGCAGAACGAGGAGCACGCTTCCCGTGAGTATGACGAGAAAGTATCCCAGTGCGAGATACCGCCAGATGCTCATTTTGGGTTTATAATTGAACTTCATTCCCGTGTCCTCTGTGCCTATATCTATATTTTATCAAAACCCCCGCGATTTATCAAGCGTTTTCACGCGTATTCTCAAACCTCACAGCCGCCATCCCCCCCTACCCCTTATCCCCGACCGCTTTGATCGGGAAGGTCACTGCCCCAGCAGGGCAGCCAATCGCGATGACAGGCAAAATTTTATGATTCACCCCCTCGGGAATTGACAAAACGAGGGGGAATTTGTTATACTTTTCCTGATACAGAAACGGAGGCAATTCATGAAGACGGACATCGAAATCGCACAGGAGGCAAAACTCCTTCCGATCCCCGCAATCGCGGAAAAAATCGCCCTTTCGGAGGACGAGATCGAATGTTACGGAAAATATAAGGCCAAGATCGCTCTCTCGGTCATGGACAGGCCCAAAAAGGAGGGCAAGCTCATCCTCGTCACCGCCATCACCCCCACCCCCGCGGGCGAGGGGAAGACGACGACCACGATCGGACTCGCGGACGGGCTCTCGCGGATCGGCAAGAGCGTCGTCGTTGCCCTCCGTGAGCCCTCCCTCGGGCCCGTATTCGGCATCAAGGGGGGAGCCGCGGGCGGCGGATATGCACAGGTCGTGCCCATGGAGGACATCAACCTGCATTTCACGGGGGATTTTCACGCGGTCGGCGCGGCAAACAACCTGCTCGCGGCGATGATCGACAATCATATCTTCCAAGGCAACGAACTCGGAATAGATCCCTCTAACATCACATGGAAGCGCTGTGTCGACATGAACGACCGCCAGCTCCGCAACATCGAGGACGGGCTCGGCGGCGGCAAGAACGGCGTCCCGCGGCGGGACGGGTTCGACATTACCGTCGCGAGCGAGATCATGGCGATCCTGTGCCTTTCCACATCCCTTGCCGATCTGAAAGCCCGACTTGCCCGTATCGTCAT
This sequence comes from uncultured Clostridia bacterium, assembly GCA_947624805.1. Lineage (GTDB taxonomy): Bacteria > Bacillota > Clostridia > Christensenellales > Borkfalkiaceae > Gallimonas. The sequence continues at coordinate 25,917 of CANQLW010000012.1, forward strand.
CGGCTATACCTATGCGGGAGCGCCCGTCACGGCGGGGGATCTCAGGGCGGCGGGGGCGATGTGTGCACTCCTGAAGGACGCCTTAAAGCCCAATCTCGTGCAGACGCTCGAGGGGACGCCCGCCCTCGTACACGGAGGGCCGTTCGCCAATATCGCCCACGGGTGCAACTCCGTCATCGCGACAAAGACCGCGCTCAAGCTCGGCGATTACGTCGTCACGGAGGCGGGGTTCGGCGCAGATCTCGGCGCGGAGAAATTTCTCGACATCAAGTGCCGTATGGCGGGGCTCAGACCCGCCGCAGCCGTCGTCGTCGCGACGGTCCGTGCCCTCAAAATGCACGGCGGGCTCCCCAAGACGGAGCTTATTAAGGAGGACCTCGGCGCACTGGAGCGGGGGATCCCCAACCTGCTTCGTCATGTCTCGAACATGAAGAATGTCTATCATCTGCCCACCGTGGTCGCCGTCAATCGTTTCCCGACGGACACCGACGCCGAGATCGCGTTCATCATCGGAGAATGCAGGCGGCTGGGCGTGGATGTCGTCCTCTCCACCGTCTGGGCGGAGGGCGGCAAGGGAGGCGAAGCGCTCGCCCGCGCCGTCGCGGGGCTGTGCGAAGGAGAAAATTCCTTCACATATTGCTATGAAGACGGCCTTTCCGTCAAGGATAAGATCCACGCGCTTGCGACAAAGATCTACGGCGGCGACGGCGCCGTCTACACGGAAGAGGCGGAGCAGGAGATCGCCCGTCTCGAAGCGCTCGGCTATGCAGATCTCCCCGTCTGCGTCGCAAAGACACAATATTCCTTTTCGGATGATGCAACAAAACTCGGCGCGCCCGAGCATTTCCTCATCACGGTAAGAGGGGTGAAAGTTGCGGCGGGCGCGGGATTTATCGTCGTCTATACGGGCAATGTGCTCACGATGCCGGGGCTCCCCAAGGACCCCGCCGCGGCGCACATCGACGTGGACGCCTCGGGCAAGATCACGGGGTTGTTTTAAGCCCTGCTTATCTCGATGAAAGCCGCACGATCAGGATAACCTATGCAAACGGAAACGGAAATTTTACAGGCCGCGGCGGGGATGCTCCTCGCATGGTACCCCGCGCACAGGCGGGATCTGCCGTGGCGGCAAAACAGAAATTTTTATACGGTGCTCGTCTCCGAACTCATGCTCCAGCAGACCCGCGTTGAGGCGGTCAAGGAGCGCTATGTCGCCTTTTTGGAGAAATTTCCCACCGAAGAAGAGCTCGCCCTCGCCTCCGAGGACGAGGTGATGAAGGCGTGGGAAGGGCTCGGCTATTACACCCGTGCACGCAACCTGCAAAAGGCCGCGAAGACACTTTTTGCAGAGGGTACCCCTCGGACATGGGTGGGGGTAAAACGCTTGGCGGGCGTCGGAGATTACACAGCGGGGGCGATCTCGTCCATCGCCTTGGGGCTCAAAGAACCCGCCGTAGACGGCAATGTTCTGCGCATCCTCACCCGACTTCTGGCGGATGGGAGCGTCGTCGATGACCCCGCGGTCAAAAAGAGATTCACCGAAATGCTTCGCGAAGTCTATCCCGACGAGACGGCGGATTTCTGCGAGGGGCTCATGGAGCTCGGGGCGACCGTCTGCCTCCCGAACGGCGCACCGCTGTGCGACAGGTGCCCGTGGAATACCCTCTGCCGCGCCCACCTCTCGGGTGAAGAAGCGCGCTATCCCGTGCGTGCCCAAAAGAGGGCAAGGCGGGTGGAGAATCTCGAAGTGTTCGTGCTCACCTGCAACGGGAAGTATGCGCTCCGAAAGCGCGCCGACGGGCTTCTGAAGGGCCTTTGGGAGTTCCCGAACAGGACTCCACCCCCCTGCCCCCCTCCGACGGAGGGGGCGAGCGATAGGGACCTCGCGGAGGGGGCGAGCGACGAGGATTCCTCCTGCTTCACGGAGGAGGCGAGCGATAGGGGCCTCGCGGAGGGGTCTGCGGGATTCCGTATTCTCGCGGCAAAGCGGGCGAAGCACGTCTTTACCCATGTCGAGTGGCAGATGATCGGGTGCCTCGCCGAAGTCGCTGAGGAGGATCCCCGTTTTGTCTGGGTGACGGCGGAGGAGATACGGCGGGAATACGCCGTCCCTTCGGCGTTCAAGGCATTTTCACAGTGGGTACATTGACGGTTGACAACCGCACATTTTTTTGATAGAATATCAACGTATGATGACAAAGGGTAAATTTATCGTCTTTGAAGGGACGGACGGGAGCGGGAAATCCACGCAGATGAAGCTCCTTGCACAGTATTTAGAAAAGCGGGGGATCTCCGTCGCCATGACGCACGAGCCCACCGCGTCCGCGTTCGGCAAGCTCACCCACGCCTGTATGCGCGGGGAAGTGGAGACGGGGGAGTATGCGATCGCCGCGATGTTTGCCGCCGACCGCCTCGATCATATCGAAAATCCCGAGACGGGGATGCTTGCAATGCTCGCCGCGGGGACGACCGTCCTCTGCGACAGGTATTATTTTTCCTCATTTGCCTATAACGGCGGCATCGTGCCGCTTGCATGGGTGGAGGCGCTCAACCGTCCCGCCATGGAGCTTCTCCGCCCCGACCTCGTCCTCTTTCTCGATCTTCCCCCCGAGGAGGGCATGAAACGGATCGCCCGCCGCGGGGAACGGGAACGGTACGAGACGCTCGAACGCCAGCAGAAGACGCGGGCGAAGTTTTTCGAAGTCTTCGAAAAATATAAGCATGAAGAGAACATCGTCATCATAAAGAGTGAGGAGGAGAGGGAGCGCACGCAGGAAGCTGTCCGCCGCGCGGCGGATGCGCTCTTCGGATTCTGATATGGAAAAAGAACTCGTCATCGGGCAGGTAGCCAAGCCGCAGGGCATCCGCGGCGAGATCAAAGTGACCCCCTATACGGACAGCGCGGAGGCATTTTTATCCCTCAGACGTGTCTTTCTCGACGGGACGGAGTACCGCGTGCTCTCCGTGCGCTGCGGGGACGGGGCGGTCTTTCTCGCCCTCAAGGGGGTAGCGGACAGGAACGCCGCAGAACTGCTCCGCGGCAAGAATGTGACGATCCCCCGCGAAGAGGCGCCCGAGCCCGAAGAGGGGGCATATTATATCGCCGATCTGCTCGGCTGCATTGTTGAGACGCAGGAGGGAGAGCCCCTCGGCACGCTCACGGGGATCCGCCCCGCGGGGACGGATATCTATACGTTGGAGCGGGAGGGGAAGGAGATCCTGTTCCCCGCCGCGGAGGGGGTCATCCTCGAAGTGGACGCCGAAAACGGGCGGATCGTCGTGGATAAGAAACGCTTCGGCGAGGTCGCCGTGCAATAAGGAGGAGAGATGTCTGCCATTCTCGAATGCGGGAAACTCACCAAATTCTATGGAAAAACCGCCGCGCTCTACGGCATCGACCTCCATGTGGAGTCGGGCGGCATCGTGGGGCTCTTGGGCCCCAACGGGAGCGGAAAATCCACCCTCATCAAACTCGCTATGGGGATGTTGCAGCCGACGGACGGCGCCATCCTCGTAGACGGAAAAACGCCCTCTGCCGAGACCAAGGCGGTCACGGCGTATCTGCCCGATGCAAATTTCCTTCCCGACCGCATGAAAGTACGGGAGGCGATGGCGTACATCAAGGATTTCTTCCCCGATTTCCGCACGGAACGGGCGGAGGAGATGTTCGCACGCCTCGGCATCGGGCTCGACCAGAGGATCAAGACCCTTTCCAAGGGCAACAGGGAGAAGGTCGGGCTGATCCTGACGATGGCGCGGGAGGCAAAGCTCTACATTCTCGACGAGCCCATCGCGGGTGTGGACCCCGCCGCGCGGGACTTCATCCTCGATACCGTCATGAAAAACAAGCCCGAGGGATCGACGATCTTCCTCTGTACCCATCTCATTGCAGATATCGAGCCCATCCTGACCCATGCGATCTTTCTGAGCCGCGGAGAGGTCGTGCTCGACGAGGACGCCGCAGCCTTCCGCGAGCGGGAGGGCAAGAGCCTTGATGCATACTTCCGTGAGGTGTTCAGATGGTAAAACTCCTGAAACATGAACTTTTGGCGATCCTTCGTATTCTTGGCTTTATCGCGGCCGCGGCCGTCGTCTTCGCCGTGATCGGGAGAATTCTGTTCGCGGTGGAATTCAGTGGTTCGGGGGGGATGCTGCAAGACGTTCTGGCGACCCTCTTCGTCACGTTTTATATGTTTGCGATCATCGCGCTCGTGTTTGCGGCGTGGGGGATCGGGGTATCGAGGTTCTACAAGACCCTCTTCACGGGCGAGGGGTATATGACGCTCTCCCTTCCCGTCTCTCCGACGGGCATCATCTGGGCGAAACTCCTCTCCTCGGTCATCGCGACCTTCCTCGCGTCTATCGTCAGCATCCTGACCGCCACGATCTTTTTCATCGGGATGGACGCGGAGGTCATCGGCCTGATCGGAGAGGGCATCGGGGATTTGCTGTTGCTTATGCAGAGCTCTTTCCTTACCGAGCCGCTGCTCTCCTTTGAGGCGATACTCCTCTTTATCTTCTCCGTTCCCGCCTCCCTTCTCGCCGTCTATGCCTGCATCTCCGCGGGACAGCTCTTTACGACGCACAGACGGCTCATGACGTTCCTCTTTATCGTCGGCGGCTATATGCTGCTGCAGATGTTCTCCCTCTTCTGTTTGACGCCCATTTATGCTGCCGCTGCCAGCGTCTCGGGCCACCTCACGATGTGGATCATGATCGTGCTCATCGCGGCGGCGGACGTCGGATGCTTCCTGTTTATCCGCTATATTCTCAAAAATAAGGTCAATCTCGTCCTATGAAGATTACGATCCTTACCCTTTTCCCCGAGATGTTTTCCTCGCTCTCCTCGAGTATTGTCGGCAGAGCGGTGAAGGAGGGGAAATTCCAACTGAATATCGTTGACATCCGTGTCTATACCGAGGATAAACACTTGAAGTGTGATGATTATCCCTTCGGCGGCGGGGCGGGGATGGTCATGATGGCACAGCCGATCGGCAGTGCAATCGAGGCCGTCGACCCCGATCACAGCGCACGGCGGATCTACCTCTCTCCCAAGGGCAGACGGCTCACGCAGGAGAGGGTGATCTCCCTTGCAGAGGAAGGGCGCGACCTCGTGCTGCTCTGCGGGCACTATGAGGGGGTGGACCAGCGGGCGATCGACCTCTTTATCGATGAGGAGATCTCTATCGGGGACTATGTCCTGACGGGGGGCGAGCTCCCCGCGATGGTGCTTGCAGACTGCGTGGTGCGGTACCTCGACGGGGTTTTATCGCCCGCCTCGCTCGTCGATGAGAGTTTTTCCGAGAATCTGCTCGAATATCCGCAATATACGCGGCCCGTGGAGTACAGGGGGCTCACCGTGCCCGAGGTGCTCCGCAGCGGCAATCATGCCGAGATCGACAAGTGGCGCCGCAAACAAGCCCTCGCCCTCACCAAAAAAATGCGCCCCGACCTTTTGGAGTGAGTCGGGCCGTTGCGTTTTCGGTCATCCTGCCCCGCGCACGTTGCTTTCGCGTCATCCTGAGGCGAAGCCGAAGGATCCCGAAGAACGGAGTCCGAATTTCAATCTTCGGGATTCTTACTTCGCGGCAAAGCCGCTCGTGCCGCGCTTAGAGCAATAAGAATGTGCGCGGGGCGGTCGCTTCGCTCCCTCAGAATGACGCAAAAAAGAGCGGGTGGAGACGCCATCCTACCTCCGCCCTCCCCCTTTTTAAGGGGGAGGGGTAGGGGAGGGGGTGTCGTTCTAATCAACGGCGCGTGGCAGGGTTGCCCTGCCGCCCCTCGGCGCCCCCTTGAGGGTGGAACAACGCGTTCTGCCAAAGATTGATAATCTTTGGCGCGTTGCGACATGAGCGAGCGCATT
>CANQLW010000013.1 GCA_947624805.1 uncultured Clostridia bacterium
GGCGCGGGCGATCGCGACGCGCTGCTGCTGGCCGCCCGAGAGTTCGTTCGGCTTACGGGTCATGAGATCCTCGATCTGGACGAGCCGTGCGGCATCGAGTGCGCGGGCGTTCCCCTCTTCCTTTTTGATGCGCATATTGTCGAGCGGGAAGCGGATGTTCTGCTCTACCGTCATGTGCGGATAAAGCGCATAATTCTGGAAGACAAGACCGACGCCGCGCTTTTCGGCAGCAAGCGTTGTAACGTCCTGATCGTCGAACAGGATCTTCCCCGAGGACGGGCTTTCGAGTCCGCTCAGCATGAAGAGCGTGGTCGATTTGCCGCATCCGGAAGGTCCGAGCAACCCCACGAGCTCACCGGAGGGGATCTCGATGTTCATATCCTCTACGGCGTGCACGGCTTTGCCGCCTCTCGTGCGGCTGGGAAAGATCTTCGTTAAGTGCTGAATAGATATCCTCATAGGCTAAACCTCACGCTTTACTATCCTGATTGTATTTTCCGTCTGATATCCTTCGACGATCAGATTGTCCGGCAGATCCACGGGGCCGTATGCCCTGTCGATGTCGATGAACGGGTTTACATACACGCCCGCCTTCATACGGAGCGTCGCCGTGTATTCGTCCTCTTTCAGAAGGGTGAAGAGGAATTCCTCCCCCGTGTCCGACATATATTTGATCCCGACGCTGCCCGAAAACTCAGGCACCTCGGAGAGATCCAGCTTGAACGTCACCATACTGTAATAGTCGTGACCGTAGAGCTCCGTATCGACGGCAGGCTTTTTCTCCTTGTGGGGAATCTTGCACACCTTGAACAGGAACCATTGGAAGAACTTGATGATGAAATGCGTCCCGAGCAGGAAATCTGCAATGATGTAGATCACCACGAAGTAGATGATGATGAAGGGGATCGCCTTTTTATTCGCCCGATTCGAGATCTCCCGCGACGCATTCTGATAGGCTTCCGACTTCGCCGTGAAAACACATCCTTCCGTGCTCCCGAGCGCCTGCTCAACGGACGAGGCGTAATCTTCGCGTTCTTTCTTGAGCGATTCCCGCTCTTCGCTTGAGATCCCCTCTCTGGTCCCCTCGGCAACGAGGGCGTTATAGTTTTCGATGTCGCCGAAGCAATCGAAGAAGGCATCCGAGAACCCGAGCTCCCGATCCGACTCGGCGACAAGAACTTCTGCGCCCGTCTTATCGGTGAAGACCAGTTTTTTGATCGAATCCACATCGCTTTCACGGATCTCGAGCAGGATGAATCCGTTTTGCGTATAAGTCGAAATTCCGTCGTTGGAGCCATTTCCGTCCGAATCGTAATCGAGAAGCGGAAGCGTCTTTTCGGTCCCGTCCGCCTTTGTCACTTTGAGCGCGGTACCGTTCCCCGTGCGGGAAAATACATCATAGCGATTGGCGACGCCGTACACAAACCCCGCATAGCATTTATAGAGCATCCCGCGGATAAGGCCGTCGCCGTCGGGGTCGTTGTTCTCATCGGTGCCCCTGTCGTAGACCTCTGTCACACACTCGAAGAGGACGATCCCGCCCCCTTCTTCGAACGTTCGGCTGAGCGACGGCTCGCTGCCGAAGCCGATCGGCTCCGTGAGAACGATCGCAGTGAGGAAATCTCCCCGTCCCAGTGCGTCGCGGACGATCTCCGCGGGGGACGTAAATGTCGCAAAATAGCCGGGGAGCGTCAGTGAGAAGATGATCCCGATCCCGAACGTAAATATAAAATAGACGACGGTAGCGAAGATCCTACTTTTTTTCATCTTCTTTCGGCACAGCCGCTACCGCGTCTCCTTCGGGGGAATTTTGCACGGAATCATTTTCGGGCGCGGAAAGATCCGCGTCCGTGTCGGGAGCCCCGTCCGTCCGTTGAATATTGGATTTGAACGCCACCTCTCTCTTTTTGAGATTCTCGCGTTGTTCCTGATATTGTTTTTTGTTGAAAACCGGAATTAAGAAATAAACGACTACACAAAGTACGACGATAGACGCCAGTACAATGAAGAAAATAATGTCTGTTGGTTTGAGTGCGAGCGAATCAAGTGCTTTTAGACTGAGCATATTCCCTCTCTTTTTTCAATATCGTTTTCAAATTCATCGGCACGGAACCCGCGCCGTCCTGACCGAAACTGACCGCTACCAATAGAACTTCTGAACCTGCGGAGAGGAGGATCGCCGTCTTTCGCCCGATCCCGCCGCGAGTGACCGCGGGCGATATCGCAGAGCGGCTTGTCCTTGCCGCCATCCCCCTCCGATCCGCACTTTGGATCACCTTTCCTTGCTCTCCGACTTTGATTATATCACAAATTTCGGAAAGAAGCAATAGCTTGAAGGTGATAATTTTAGAAATTTTTTACAGATTTTTTTCATTTCCGTGAAACAAATTCACAAAATCGACTTATTTTCCCGACTCAGACCGTGAAATTGTACAAATATTCCATTTTTCCGCCGTTTGCAGTGGAATATTTCACAGAGATGCGGGAGAACGCCTCGCCAAACGCCGCCTCAACCTTCATGTCCGTGCAGGTCACGGAGGTACCGAGGAACCCCGCGGGATCCTTGACATCGGCTGTCAGGGAGGAATCGGTGAGCGTGGCATTCTCAAAATAATCCTTCCTGAAGGTGAAGCCCGTCTTTGCAATGTTTGCCGAGAGGCCGATGTCGTCCCCCGTTTTCTCGGTGACTTCTCCGTCACGGATGACGGCAGAGCCCTTCGATGTCGTTACGGGGTCCTCGGGCTGTTCGCCTGTGAGATCGCCGAAAGCGGCGAGCTTCTCCACCGTGTACTGCACGGCGACCCCGCCGTCCGAAAACGCCATCGTGTACTCGCTCGTGAGGACAAAGCCGCCGCTCAGGGTCTCTGTGACCGTCAGAGTGAGCGCCGAATAATCGGCGTCGAGCATGGCGTTGAGAGCATTGTAATCCTTCTTGCTGCCCGTATCACAGGCGGTGAAGCACAACGCCGCCGCGCAAACTGCCGCAAATACGGTAAAAATCTTTTTCATGTCCGTTTACCTCTCGTAATCGTATTTTCAGCCCCTCAGAAGGCCGCTTACGCCGCCGATCGCGCCTTTGTTCGCCTCATCCATGTCTGCATTGCAGCCGTTGACGAATTTGTTATACGCTTCGATCGCATCCTGAAGTTTCTTGACGTCCGCCTCTGCCGCGGTCTTCTCACTGTCCGTGAGCGCACGGTAGGCTTTGAGCGCGGTATTGATGGAGGCAAAACGGTCGGCGACCGATCCCTCCGTCACGATCCCCTCGACGGCCGTATGGAATGCCGCGACTTTATCGCCGCCCGTCTGTCCTGCGGCAGACTTGTCATAGCCGCAGTGTTCGCAGACAGTGCCGCCCTCCGCATACTCGTGCGGAAGCCTTATTTCCTCACCGCATCCGGTACACACCGCGAGATGATAATCGGGATCGGCGGGATCGCACTGCCTGTATTCATAGGTATGCGTATGGGGTTCACCGCCCTGCGTGCCGCCGCTGTACTGAACGGTGATGCTGTCAAGATAGCAGGCACCGCTCTCCTTTTCAAGCTCGAAGGTAAGCGCAAAATAGGTATCATTTCCGTCCAATGTCCACGTCACGCCGTCCGCGGTAACCGTCTTGGTCCCTTGATCGGTCCCGTTTGTGGGTTTCCCTGCAACTTCCCCGTACGGCGTAGTCGAAGTGAGCAATTTCCATTCGCGATCTTGCGAAGAAGCATCATCATACTTCTTCACCGTTATGGATGTGATCGCGCCGCCTGTCGGGGTCGTGCTTGCGAGATAATAACTTGTTTGCTTTTTTTGGAATTGCATCCCCGTCGGCGAGAAATCACCGTTGCCTCCGAAGACATAGGCGATCCCGCTGACTCCGCCCGAAGTCCACGGCTTGAAGCCATAGCCATCGGTAAGCGTAAAGCTATCCAGCGTAATCGTGAACGAGCCAGAGGTGCCCGTGCCGCCCCCTTGCGTGCCGCCGCCGATCGTCCGCGTATATCCGCACTCGTTGCAGGTCGTGTCCGCCGCGTCGGTGTAGGCATGGGGTTCGCGTACATTCACCTCGCTGCAGCCCGAACAGGTCTTCGTGTGTTCCTGTGCATTGTACGGCTGGTAGACATAGGTATGCGTGTGCTCGGTTTGTCCTCCGCCTTGACCGCCCTGAGAGCCGCCCGACGTGCCATAGGTGCCGAATTGGGCAATATAATTATCCTCCGCGTACTTCTCCATTGTCAGACCCGCGAAGCTGTCTTTATTGTTTCCGTAGTTCCCGATATAATACAGATCGTCCCAAAGGAAGAAGCCGTGCGCGGAATCCCACTTCCATGTCTTGCCGCTCGTCTGTGCCGTATTGTAGACCGCGTTGATGTGTCCGTCATTCAGAGCAATCTCAACATATCTCGAGCCCTGTTTGATGGTCCAGCCGTCGCCCTGTTTTGAGAGCGTAAACTGCGCCGCGCCCGAAATATCCGTCGTCGTCTCGAAGTAATATGTTTTTACCATATTCCCCGTCGCGTAGTGGTAATTGCTGTCCGAATTCATCGCATAGTAGAACGTTCCCTCTTGGGGCTCGGCAAGGGGAGTAAAGGTCTCGGTCGGGGTCGTTGTGCCGCCGTCACCGCCTCCCTGCGATCCGCCACCGCCCACATAGGAGCCGTCTCCCCAGATCGCGCTTGCAAATTCGGGATGATCGATGAAGGGATTGCGGTTGCCCTGAACCTTGAACGCCTCATTGTTGCGTCTCATCTCAATATCATCGACGGGATCAAGTTTATTCCATTCGAGAAGAAGTTTGATTGCGGCGCTCTCGGTGCTCGGCGCCATGACGTCTGTGAAATCCAGCGTACCGCTTCCCCGACTGTCGACGGTTCCGTGGACATTTGCCCCTTTGTTATAGTGCGTGTAGACATACATGACGATACGGGCAGCATCCCCTTTTACGTTATCAAGGGGCATGAAAGTACTGCTGTTGGAGTAGCCGCCGAGTTCGGAGTTTGCTCCGCTTGTCGTCTTGGAATATTCCGCGGTTCCGTTCGTGACATTCCCGTATTTCTTACTCCCGCGCGAGTTATTTAACATTCCCTCCGAGGGGCGAATATGGTGCATATCACTGCCTGCACCGCTCTCCCCCCACAAGCCGTTAGACAGATTCTGGGGCCAAACGTGCTCTCTGTTCCATGTGCCTTTGGTGCCGCTGAACGACGTCATTGTTTCATGCGTATAGAATTCAAGAACCCCCGACCCGCTGGGATCTGTCTGGCTCGCATAGGTCTTGCATTCCTTATACGACGTATATTTTGTATGTGTATTTACGATCAAATCGTGGATCTGCCCCAAAAGAGCATTTCCGCTGTCCGCCGTAATCCCGCTATAATAATTCCCCTCTGTCGAGGTGACGTCCGCGTCCGCAACGGTGACGGCGGGCACATTGACGGGTATCGACACGATCCCGATGCACAGAGCGAACATGAGAGCGAATGCTGCAAGTTTCTTCATGATTTTCTGCATAGTTGTAACTCCCTTTCAAAGAAATGGTAGCGATCAAGTTCTATCTGTAACAGGCAGTCCCTGCGACCTGTATTTCAACCAACATTTTCTGCACATCGCGACATATCTGTCGTTCCCGCCGAGGCATACCTGCGAGCCCTCCGTCACGATCCTGCCGTCATCGTCGAGCCGTGCGTTCACCGTCGCCTTTGCCCCGCAGGTGCATACCGATTTGATCTCACTGATGGATTCTGCGATCTCAAACAACCGTTTGGAACCGGGGAACAGATGGGTCGTAAAGTCCGTCGAGAGCCCGAAACAGAGTACGGGAACATCCTTTTGGATGACGATATCGGCGAGCTCATCGACCTGCTCGGGGGTCAGAAACTGGCATTCATCGACGATGATGACGTCGCAGTCGGCGTACTTTTCGGCATAGAGTCTGAAAAGATCCTCCCCCGCGTCCACGGCGATCGCATCCTGCATGAGGCCGATCCTCGATTTCACGACCGTTGCGCCGTCACGGGTGTCGATCGCGGGTTTGAGGAGCAGAACCTTCATGTTCCTCTCCTCATAATTGAATTTTGTGATGAGCGCCTGTGCCGTCTTGGAGCACCCCATCGCGCCGAACTTAAAATATAGTTTTGCCATTGTTACCCCACAACATCATAGATGAGCGGTTCGTCTGCGGGGGGCTCGTCGCCGAAGAGAGTCGCCGCGAGAAGTTTTTCTTCCGCCCCCGCCAAAGACGCCGCATCGTTCGTGTACAGCGTCGCGAGGACTTCCCCTTTTCGGACGAAATCGCCCGTTTTCTTCTTCAAAATGATGCCCGCGCTGTAATCGATGGGATCCTCCGCGGTATTCCGTCCCGCGCCGAGTGCAAGGCTCGCGAGGCCGTACGCCTCCGTATCGACTTTGACGATATATCCCGCCGCGGGGCTGATGACGTCGTGCAAGAGCTTCGCCCGCTTGAAAAGAGAGGGATCGTCGATGAGTTTTACGTCGCCGCCCTGTCTTTCAACGGTGAGCCTGAGCATTTCGAGCGCTTTGCCGCTGTCGATCGCCTTTTGGGCGAGCAATTTCCCCTCTTCGGGCGTTCCCATCCCCGCGAGAGAGAGCATATATCCCGCGAGCGTCAGGCAAACTTCCGTCAGATCCTTTGGTCCCCTGCCCTGAAGAGTCTCGACTGCCTCGATGACCTCAAGCGAGTTCCCGATCGCATTGCCGAGCGGGCGGTCCATATCGGTGATGAGGGCAACCATCTTTTTGCCTGCGTTTTTGCCGATATCGACCATGAGACGCGCGAGACGGGTACTGTTTTCCACCGTCTTCATGAAAGACCCGCTGCCCGTCTTGACGTCGAGGACGATACAATCGTCGTCCGCGGCGAGTTTCTTGCCCATAATGCTCGAGGCGATGAGCGGCATACTGTCTACCGTCGCCGTCACGTCCCGAAGCGCGTAGAGTTTCTTGTCCGCGGGTGCAAATTCTCGTGACTGCCCGACGATCGCCATCCCGATCTCATTCACCTGAGAAATGAACTCCTCTTCGGAGAGCGTCGTGCGGAATCCCTCGATGGACTCGAGTTTATCGATCGTTCCGCCCGTGTGTCCGAGCCCTCTGCCGCTCATTTTGGCGACTTTTACGCCGTAAGAGGCGACGATCGGTGCAACGACGAGGCTCGTTTTATCCCCCACGCCGCCCGTGGAATGCTTATCGACACGGATCCCCGAGATCGCGGAGAAATCCACCTTGTCGCCCGAGTCACGCACGGCAAAGGTAAGATCGCAGGTCTCCCGAACGCTCATGCCCCGAAAATAGATCGCCATGCACAGCGCGGAGATCTGGTAATCGGGGATGCTCCCGTCGGTGACCCCTGCGATGAAAAATCTGATCTCCTCCGCAGAGAGCTCGCCGCCGTCCCGCTTCTTTTTGATGATGTCGTACATTCGCATCTGCATTTCCCCCTTTTTTGCGATCAATCTGCCCTTCTGCCGTCGGCGATGTACGCCGCGAGGAGATCGCGTGCATAGATATCCTCGCCGAGACGTGCGACTTCCGTGATGTTGTTGTACGCATAGGTGGAGGTGTAAGTGTCTACCACAATATAATACATTGTCTCGTCATCCACGGCATTTGGAACGAAACCACCGCTTGGATAATAGGTGTGGTAGTTCTCCTTTGCGGACAGGAAATTACTTTTGAGATCCTTCCCCTTAATACTGCCCAAGACGAGGGCATTGTCGAAGGGAAGAATGGAGAAAATGTCGGCATAGGTGACATTCCCCCTTGCAAGATCGTAGGGGCTTCTCATTTTGAGGAAACCTCCGCTGAGCGCAATGTCGTACGTATCGCCCCAGACTTCCACGCCCTTTTTATAGTACAATTCGGCGACCTTATCGGCGATATCGTCCGAATCCCATACATAGATATTCTTCCCGAGCACCGTGGTATAGGGGTCGCTGTCGGGGAAATATTTGTCGTAGAGCCTCTCTATGGAGGGATCGTCCTTGATACTGCTCTTCGCATACTCATCACTGCCGATGATCCGAGGCGTCACGGTGTATTCGCCCGTCGACGTATTGTAGAGGACGTCTGCGCAGCTGAGCGCCTTGTTCTCTCCGCCTCCCTGCAGATGATAGACGCCGTAGTCGTCTTTGAGAATATACTGCATATGCGTATGCGCCTCGAAGACGAGGCCCACATACCCGTCGGAGAGGTTGATATCGTAGTAAAACCCCTTCTTATTCTTCAGATCGAGTTCGTCGACTTCGTTGATCCCCGTGGAGGAGAAATTTTCGCCGCCGTCGTGGATGGAGTAGATGATGAATCCGCACCCTTCCTCCCTTCTCAGGCGTTCGGCCTCTTCCATGACGAGATCGGTAAGTTCGGAGCCCGTTGCAAAATGCAATCCCTTCTGGAACTCGCCCGAAATCGAGCTGAGGCAATTTCCGATCGCGCCGATGATGCCGATCTTCACGCCCGTCCTCTGCACGACCACGGAGGGCTTGCAGTATTCGACAGGCTCCCCATTATATGTAACATTGATCGCGAGGAAGGGAAAATTCGCCTTCTCGCTGTTGGGCGTCAGGACATCGGGTCCCCAGTCGAACTCATGGTTGCCGAGCGTCATGGACACAAACCCGACGTCGTTCATCCATTCCGTCATGAGTTCTCCCTTGTTTGAGGAGGATTCAACCGTTCCCTGCCACATATCCCCCGAGGAGAGAAGTACCTCTTCGCGTTTGGAATCGGCATAGAGGGATTTCATGTACGTCGTGAATTCATCCACGCCCGGCTGGCCGTCCGTGTCCATGAATTTGCCGTGCAGATCGTTGACGGCATAGACGGAGAACTCCACGGAGATCTCGCGGGAGCCGCAGCCTGCAAACGAGACGCAGACGGCGGTCATGGCGATGAGGAGAGACAGGAGCTTCGATATCAATTTTTTCATACGTCCGAATTATAGATCTTTATCCGTGAAAGAGAGCGGCAAGAGCGCTTCCAGCGTATAGGCCTTGAAGGTTTTGGGATTGCCGAGCAGGATTTTGAAATCCTTTTGACAGAATTCTGCGATCACCTGCCTGCAGATGCCGCAAGGAGCACAGAACTCGGAGGTCTCCCCCTCTTTCCCTCCGACGATGGCGAGCGCTTCGAATTCTCTCTCCCCCTCGCTCACCGCTTTGAAGATCGCCGTCCGCTCCGCACAGTTGCCTGCAGGATAAGCGGCATTTTCGATGTTGCACCCCGTATATAGCTTTCCGCTCTTGGTGAGGAGCGCCGCCCCGACGCGGAAATGCGAATAGGGCGAATAGGAATTCTCACGCGCCTTCTGAGCCGCGTTCATCAATTCTGCATCGGTCATCTTTTCACCGCCTTCCAGAAACTTTCACCGCACGTCTCCTCCTGCGGGACGCCGAAGTACTCGAGCACCGTCGCGGAGATGTCCGAAAAACTCGCCCGCGTGCCCAGATCGACGCCGCTTTTGACGCTCTTTCCGCAGATGATCATGGGCGTGTACTCGCGTGAGTGGTCCGTCGAGGGCGTCGCGGGGTCGCAACCGTGGTCGGCGGTGATGAGAAGGACGTCTTCATCCTTCATGTCCCTGACGAAATCTGCGAGGAAGAGATCGAACTCCGTCGCCGCCGCGGCATACCCCGCCACGTCGTTCCTGTGACCGTATTTCATGTCGAAATCGACGAGATTGACAAAGCACAGCCCGTTAAAATCACGCGCCTGTATCTGCTTTGTGACCTGCATCCCGTGCGTGTTCGAAGTCGTCCTGTTGCTCTCCGAGATCCCGCTCCCCGCAAAGATGTCGTAAATCTTGCCGACGGAGATCGTATCATAGCCTGCCCGCTGCAAGAGGTTCAGCATCGTATCGGCGGGCGGAAGCAGGGAATAGTCATGCCTGTTCGATGTGCGGGTGAACGGATATTCCCCCGTAAACGGGCGTGCGATGACTCTGCCCACGCCGTGCGGCGGGACGAGCATCTCCCGTGCGATCTCGCAGTAACGGTAGAGCTCGGGAACGGGGACGACGTCCTCATGCGCCGCGATCTGGAACACGCTGTCCGCAGAGGTGTAGACGATGAGTGCGCCCGTCTCCATATGCTCTCTTCCGTAGTCCTTGATGACTTCCGTCCCCGAATAGGGTTTGTTGCAGATGACTTTTCTGCCCGTTCTCTTCTCAAATTCCTTGATGACCTCGTCGGGGAAGCCGTCGGGATAGGTCGGAAGCGGGTCGGGGGAGACGATCCCGCCGATCTCCCAGTGTCCGATCGTCGTGTCCTTCCCCATCGACTTCTCCGCCATCCGTGCAAAGCTGCCGAGCGGCAATCTCACGCCGCCTCCGACGCCTTGGATGTTAAAGAGCCCGAGTTCTTTGAGATTCGGGCAATTGAAATTGGGGTGATTGCGGATCGCACCGAGCGTATTGCTCCCTTCGTCATGCCAAAGGCAGGCATCGGGAAGCTCTCCGACGCCGAAGCTGTCGAGTACGATCAGGAAAAATCTTTTCGCCATATTATGCAAGCTCCAAAGCGATCTTCATCATCGTCGTGAAGGAGTTCTGCCGCTCCTCCGCCGTCGTATTCTCCTCGGGATGCAGGAAACTGTCGCTCACGGTACAGATGCAGAGCGCCTTTTTCCCCGCACGGGCGGCGTTGCAATAGAGCGCCGCGCTCTCCATTTCCACGCCGAGGACCCCCATCTTCGCCCACTGCATCCCGCTGTTGGCGTCGTCATAGAACATATCCGAGGAGAAGATGTTCCCGACCATATAGCGGACGCCCGACTTCTCGCAAAGATCTGCGGCGCGGCGCAAAAGGCCGAAATCGGCGATCGGACAGAAGGTCCCGGGGAGCCCGTATTGCATGGCATAATTGCCGTTCGTGCAGGCGCCCTGTGCGAGAATGAGGTCCCTTACATGGAGATCTTTATGGAAAGAACCGCAGGAGCCGACACGGATGATCGTCTCGACTCCGTAGAAATTGTAAAGTTCGTAGGAATAAATCCCGATCGCGGGCTGTCCCATCCCGGACGCCATCACGGAGACTCTTTTTCCTTTATAATACCCCGTATAGCCGTTCACCCCGCGTACATTGTTGACGAGGACGGCGTCATCGAGGAAGTTTTCTGCGATGAATTTGGATCTCAGGGGATCCCCGGGCATGAGAACGGTTTCGGCAAAATCGCCGTAGTTGGACGCGATGTGGGGCGTCGGGATATTGGGATGTTTCTCCGTCATAACAGTCCTTCCTCCTTTACGATCTTTACGATACGGGATGTGCCGAGGCGATCCGCACCGAGGGATATAAACTTCTCTGCATCGGCAATGGAGGAAATCCCCCCCGCTGCCTTGATCTTGATGCCGAGGTTATATTTGGTAATCTCTTCGTGGAAGATCTCCACGTCACGGAATGTAGCGCCCGCAGTGGAAAATCCCGTTGAAGTCTTGATGAAGTCCGCCCCCGCGAGCGAGACGAGGTGAGGCGTCATTCTCAGCTCAAGTTCATTGAGGAGACAGGTCTCAACGATGACCTTGAGGATCTTGCCGCCGCAACGGCTCTTCACGAGCTTGATCTCATCGCGGACGGCTTCGTAATGGCGCGCCTTCATCTCACCGATGTTGATGACCATATCGATCTCGTCCGCGCCCTCTTTTACCGCCTGTTCCGCCTCGAACATCTTTACTTCCTTGGAGTTGTACCCGTTGGGGAAGCCGATGACCGTGCAAATGGCGACACGACCTGCCGCGTACTCTTTCGCCTGCCCCACATAACAGGGAGGAATGCAGACGGAGGCGGTGTGGTATCTGATGCCGTCGTCGATGACGGCCCTGATGTCATCCCACGTCGCCGTAACGGAAAGAAGCGTGTGATCGCATTTGCCCAAAATTTCCCGAATATCCACTGTGTTTTCCCTCCTTTCACTTTCAAGAGACATTATAACCCAAAACGCCGATTTTGTCAATGGGATGTGAAAAAATATCATTCCTAAATATTGCGAACAAGTTTCGGGGTGAAATTTGCCTTTTCTGGCCTGCTATGTTATAATATGGAAAACACTCGCCGATCAAAGGGAGGGCTCCGCGCCCGCTGCAATCAAGAGGATATCCGATCATGATCCATCCGATCCGCAAATACAGAGCGCTGTCATATGAACAAAGGACCGTCGTCAACACCATCATCGGCCTTTGTTTTTCGACGGTCCTTGCGGGCGGAAAGCTCGCGATTGGGCTCTTTACGGATTATAACCTCGTCAGCATCGCCATCTACACCTTGGCGATCCTGTTTGCAAAGTATGAGTGCATCCTCGGGATTAAGAGTGACAAAAAGACGTTCATCCAGAGAAACCGTCGGATCGCCGCCTTTCTCTTTGTCGCCAGCGCCGCCTATATCGGCTTCATGTGCCGTATGTTCTTCACGGGACAGCGGCTCAAAAGCAGGGGGATGCTCTATGTCCTGCTCCTCGCCACGATCTCCTTCTGCGAACTCGGATTTGCGATTGCGGGGCTGTATCGGACGAAACACAGAGGCTATTTCTACCGTGACATCAAGATCATCAACTTCTGTGTCGCCCTAATCGCGATCCTGACGACGCAGATGTCCATTCTGAACCTGAAATCCGAGACGGGCGACGTCTCCATTTTCAACGCCTACACGGGCGTCGGCGTGGGATGCTTTATCGCCCTCTGCGCCGTCTATATCCTGATCGCGCCGAAGGCAAGCGTCATCGGGCGGGAACACAACAAATTCCTTCTGCAAAGGGAAAAGAGCAACCGTCTCGTCGACTTCGGGAAGGAAAAATTCGAACTCGTCCTTTGCAGGAGCAACGTTTACGGCGACTATATCTATCGGGCAAAGGTCTGTGAAAACACGGTCGAGGGGGACATCGTCCGCGGCAGTTCGCTCTGGCAGCGGATGCCGATCGTCCTGAAGATCGGATGCTGTATTCTCTCCGAAATCCTCGTCTTCCCGTGGCTCATAGGGCGTGCAGTCCTCTTCTTCCGCTCTGTCAACCTCCCCGCCCGTTTGGAGCGGACGATGAACGACAACGGATTCGTCAAAGCAGACGAAAAATAATCTGCTCCGCTAACATATTTTATGGAAATTTCCGCTCAGATGAGCGCTTCCCAGATCTTTGACAATGTCACGCGCTCGTCCTTTACCCACATGACATTCTCCTTTCCGAGCCCGCTTTCCACGGCATCTACGGAATGTTGGAGGTTCTCCTCCCGACCGCCCTCTGTCATATAGACAAGCAGTTTCGCGGGTTCTGTCACCCGCCGCGGCGGCGCATACGCCGTCCCGAAGAGTTTATTTACAATATTGACATATTCTCCGTACGCGTCGATGATTTCCTGCCGCTGTGCAGCGATCATGGCCGAGTACCCGTTGACCTGTGCGATCACTTCCGGGGTATGGCCGACGGCACACCTTACCCGTCTGTCGGAGAACACTTTCCCCTCGACGAACATGAGCTCATCCGTCCGTGTATTCAACAGCACGAGGTCGCACTTCCTCACGCCCCGTCCGCCGAGGTTTACCTCGATGTCCAGGACGACGACGTCTGACATTGGCGCCGCGGTATAGGTCGCCCGACACAGCTTGTCGAGAAGCCGACGTTCCGTCTCTTCCCCTTTTCTGTTTGTGAATCTGTTTTCCGTCTCCGCCTTTGCCCTTTCATATTCCGAGGAAAACGTTCCGTCTGCATAGCGCCGATAGCGGCCGTCCCGCTCGAATTTCCCATTTGCAAACCGATAAAGACATCCCCCGCGATAGTAAAAATGCAGCTCGTTCACGCGGACCGCGGGGAAGACTTCCCCCAAAGCGACATCGGCTTTGAGCCTTGCAAACAGATCGGAATTTTCCCCGCCCGTCATCATCTTTATTTCCCGATCGTCTAACTTTCTCGTAAATCCCATGCTTTCCGTGCCCCGTCCTCAAAATATTTTCTCTATCATAACATACCCGCGCAGAAAAATCAACTCGCCGCTCAAAAAGCATTCCCACATAAAAAGCACATATCCCCTCTTTGCAGAAGATATGTGCTTTTTGGTTGTAATGTACTTTTTTGGAGCCTTTTCGGCGGAAGTTCAGTTCTCTTCCTTCACGCCGTCATAGAGGTGGCAAGCGACCTTATGCGTGGGAGACAGCCATACGAACTCGGGATATTTCCCCCCGCACGCCGCCGTGCACCTGTCGCAGCGGTCCTTGAAATAGCAATAGTCGGGCAGATCCACGGCGCTCGGGACTCTTCCCTTGATGCAGTACAGTTCATCCACCTTTTTGTTGATGACGGGCTTGCTCCTGAGCAGGCCGATCGTGTACGGATGGCTCGGATGATCGAAGATCTCGAACACGTTCCCCGCTTCAATGACCTTGCCCGCATACATGACGACGACAAAATCCGCCATCTCGGCGATGACGCCGAGGTCGTGGGTGATGAGCATGATCGAACTGTCGAATTTCTCCTTGAGTCCCCTCAAAAGGTCGAGGATCTGCGCTTGGATCGTGACGTCGAGCGCGGTCGTCGGTTCATCGGCGATGATGAGATTGGGCTGACAGCAGAGCGCCATTGCGATCATGACGCGTTGCCGCATACCGCCCGAGAGCTCGTGCGGATAGCTCTTGTAGACCCCCTCTGCATTGGCGATCCCGACGAGTTCGAGCATCTCGATGGATTTCTGCCTCGCCGTCTCCTTGGTCGCCCCCTCAATGTGGAGCAGGGAGACCTCGTCGAGCTGGTAGCCGATCGTAAAAACGGGATTGAGCGAGGTCATCGGCTCCTGAAAGATCATTGAGATCTCTTTGCCGCTGATCCTCTCCATCATCTCCTGCGGAACTTTGGAGATGTCATAGCAGGAACCGTCCTTCATTCTGTAACGGATGGCGCCCGAGACGATCTGCCCCTGCGGCGCCTGTACGAGACGGAGCAGGGAGAGCGACGTCACGGATTTGCCGCAGCCGCTTTCCCCGACGATGCCGACCGTGGAATGGGCGGGAATGTCGAAACTCACGCCGTCGACCGCCTTCACCGTGCCCGTATCGGTGAAGAAAAAGGTATGCAGATCGTCAAACTCCACGATGTTGTTTTCGTCCCGCATCTGTACGACGTACTCCGATTCGGGGATGTGTTTGCGTTTTTTGAGCTTTTCGTAGTAGCGGATCTGCTGCTTGTTGTATTTGATGATCTGCCGTGATTCCGCGTAACTGATATAGCCTTTCTTTTTCTCTTTCATAGTTTACTCCTGCGGATAGAGATGGCACGCGCAGGAATGTCCTGCTTCGTATTCCCTGTAAACGGGTGCCTGTTCCTTGCAGATATCCATGCACGCGGGGCATCGCGTGTGGAAACGGCAGCCCGAGGGCGGATTCGCGGGGCTCGGAATGGACCCTTGCAGGATGATCCTGTCCTTCTTGCGGCGCGGATCGGGCACAGGTACGGCGGAGAGGAGAGATTTTGTATAGGGATGCATGGGATTTTCAAAGATACGGTCGGTGGGACCGCACTCCACCATGCTCCCGAGATACATGACGCCGACGCTGTCCGATACGTGCTGAACGACGGAGAGATCGTGGGAAATGAACATATAGGCGAGCTGCATTTCCGTCTGTAATTCCCTTAAAAGGTTGAGGATCTGGGCTTGAATGGACACGTCAAGCGCGGAAACGGGCTCGTCGCAGACAACGAACTTGGGTTTTACCGCGAGGGCGCGTGCAATGCAGATCCTCTGCCGCTGTCCGCCCGAGAATTCATAGGGATAACGCTCATAGTACTGGGGCTGCAGGCCGCAACGCTCCATGAGCGCCATGACGTAATCTTTGATCTCGTCGCGGGGAACGATCTTATGGACGGCGACGCCCTCACTGATGATCCCCCCTACCGTAAAGCGGGGTGAAAGGGAGGAATAGGGATCCTGAAAGATGACCTGCATATCTTTTCGGATCGTATTCATCTGCCGCTCGCCGAAATCGGTGATGTCCGCTCCGTCGAAATAGACTTCCCCCGCCGTCTTGCCGTACAGCCCGAGGAGGGTCCTGCCGAGCGTCGTCTTGCCGCAGCCGCTCTCCCCGACGATGCCGAGCGTCTTCCCGTAAGGGATCCTGAGGGAAACGTCATCCACCGCCTTCAGATATCGGATGGGCTGGCCGATGAGATTTGTCTCGACGGGGAAATATTTTTTCAGATGGTTGACGATGAGGATGTTCTCTTTGAGTTCCTCCTCCGTGGGCGGCGTCTTGTCGTAATCTTGGAGCGACGCGCGCGGAATCCCCGCCTGAAAGAGTTTTTTGGCGTTCGTCACGAAAGCGTTTTGCTTCTTGGGAGGGACGGGAGATGTACTCTCTTGTGTATTTTCGGTTTTCTCTTCCATACTCTTCCCCCTTTACTTCTTCATCTTGGGATCGAACGCGTCCCGCAGCCCGTCGCCGACAAAGTTGAAACTCAAAACGGCGAGCATGATACAGATCCCGGGCGGCCCCCAGATGTGAAAATGATATTGCAGTGTTGTGAAGTCGCGCAGCGCCTGAATGATATTCCCCCATGTCGCATACGGGATCGGCACGCCGAGCCCGAGATAGGACAGGGTGGACTCGGTCAGGATGACACTGCCCAGTCCGAGCGTCATCTGTACGATGAGGAGGGGCAGGACGTTCGGAATGAGGTGCAGGAAGATCTTCCGCCATACGGGGACCCCCATCGACCGCTCCGCGAGCATGAATTCCTGTTCTCTGAGCGAGAGGATCTGCCCGCGGACGAGCCGCGCCGTCCCCGCCCAGCCGAAGAAGACCAGAACGAGGCATAGCCAGTAGATTCGGGCGATGCCGTTGACTTCGTTCGCCGCCAGAATCGCACTGCATATGAGCAGGATCGGCATCTGCGGAATACAGTAGAAGATATCGACGATACGCATGATGATCTGGTCGACCCACTTGCCGAAGTAACCCGCGATGCCGCCCATGATGACGCCGAGCAGGGTCTCGAGCACGACGACGACAATGCCGATCGTGAGCGAAATCTGTCCGCCGTACAGGACGCGCATCAAGACGTCTCTGCCGTTTTCATCCGTGCCGAGCCAATGGTCCGCGCTCGGATATGCCTTGAGATTGATGGACTCGGTGTAGGTGATGTCGTACATCGTGTACGTCTCCCCGTCCACCGTATAGGTGATCTCCGTCGACTGTGAACTCGAGCCGCCGTTATAGTCGATGGTCTTATAATCCATATCCGAAAAGAGCGGCCCGATAAAGCAGACGAGATAGAGCACGAGCAAGGTCACGAGACCGATCATGGAGAGCTTCGAGCGGAAAAACCTTCTGGCGACGAGCTGCGCTGGGCTCAAAACCTTCACGCGGTCGGAGAGATTTTCCGTCTCCTGGGGCTGATCCGTTTCCGCTGTCTCTTGGGGTTTTGCTTCCTCATTGACCGCCTCAACGGGCTCCGCCGTCCCGGGAGTGAGGAGTTCGTCGCGTTCGTTGTTGTTTTCTTTGTCCATAACGTCCTCCTTTAATTCCCGAGTTTGACACGCGGATCGACGATCGCGTACAGGATATCCGACAGGAAGATCCCGAGCACCGTCAGAACGGCGATGAATGTGTTATACGCCATGACGAACGGGATATCCCCCTGTGTCGTCGCCGTATAAGACTGGAAGCCGATACCTTGAATGCCGAAAATCTGCTCGATGATCATGGACCCGCAGAAGAGACTGGCGAGGATCCCCGAGAACATCGTGATGAGCGGGATCGCCGTGTTCTTGAAGGCGTGCTTATACACGATGTTGCGCTTTTTCACGCCCTTTGCCTTTGCCGTACGGATATAATCCGCGCTGAGCACTTCGAGCATATTCGTACGCGTATAGCGCATGAGCCCGCCAAGGCTCAATACCGTTTCCACAAAGATCGGGAGCACGAGGTGCCATGCCTGATTCCAGAACAGCTGCCATCCGTTCCCCTGAAAGTTGCCCGATTGCAACCCGAGGCTCGCGTCGAACCATTTGAGGTCCACCGCAAACACCTTGATAATGATCCCCGAGAAGAAAAAGGACGGGAGCGAGATGCCGAGCATCGTAAATACGGTCGTGATGTAATCGGTCGGGCCGTACTGGTTGACGGCCGCCTTGATGCCGAGCGGGATCGCGATCGCGATCTGCAGAATGCTTACGATCAGAGACATGATGAAGGACACGGGAAGGGACTGCTTGATCTTATCGGTCACGACAGCCCCGTCGATGAACGAATTCCCGAAATCCCCTTTGATTGCATTGCCGAGCCACTTGAAATACCCCACGAAGACATTCAGATCGAGTCCGTAGAGGTGCTCGACGCGCGCCGCCTGCTCCTGCCAGTTGGGATTTGTGGCAGACTGTGCCGCAAATTTCGAATAGACATAGTTGTCAGGCATCATGCGGAACAGCGCGTAGGTTATGAACGTCACCCCGAAAATGATGATGATCGAGATCAGGATGCGTTTGACGATGTATTTGAACATCCCTTTCTCCCTTCTTATTTCAGATAGTTGACCTTCCAGATTTCACTTATGGGGCTGCTGTATGACGTGGGCGACTGGTCCAGCGTCGAGGGATCGATAACGGTATCGTTGTAGACGAACAGATCTCTTCTCTGGTAGAGCGGGAACTCGACGGCAAGATCCATGAGGATATTGAGCGCCTCGTGATAGATCTTGCTGCGGTCGCCCTGTCCGTTGACCGAACGTCCCTCGTCGATCTTATCGGAGAGATCGCAGAGCAGGTCGTAATCGATCTGGGCAAGGTTGCTGGCATTCGCCTTGATCCAGTCATACCCCCATGCAAGGGTGTTTGTCGCCTTGGATTCCATATGATAGACCTGGAACATATCGGGGTCGATGGTCGAGGACCATGCAGCACACCAGATTGCAAGGCTGCCCGTAGACAGCTCCGTAAGGGCACGGGAGTTGGGGTTGATGGAGATCTGCCAGCCGTTATCGTTGAGCACGCGCATGGCGGCAGCGAGCGTCTGGTAGGCGGGGTGATCGTCCGATCCGCCCGCGATCGTGAAGGTGAACTTCAGAGCCTTCCAGCCTGTATCCGTCAGATACTCATAGGTGCCGCTGTTTTCGTTGATCCTGAGAAGGTTTTCGTCCATTGCACGGTTCATCCAGTAGTTGTACTGTTCAAGGGACGCATCTCTCGTCGCGGCATTGTCATACTCCTTGATGCTGAAAGAATACACCGCCTCGGGGTTCCATTCCCCCTTCATGCCGT
Organism: uncultured Clostridia bacterium; assembly: GCA_947624805.1. Classification (GTDB taxonomy): domain Bacteria; phylum Bacillota; class Clostridia; order Christensenellales; family Borkfalkiaceae; genus Gallimonas. Next base: position 19,229 of record CANQLW010000013.1, read on the forward strand.
TGTCGTCGTAGTTATAGACCCAAGAGCACGTCGTCATGGGGCGCGTCAGGACACTCGAGAGCGTCCCGGGGTAATACGAAGTCACGAGGCTCGCGTCAAGGACGGACATGATCGCCCTCCTCAGGTAGATGTTCTGCACATACTTCGCGTTGATGCCGATATAGCCGTAACCGTTCGTCGTCGCCATGAGCTGTTTGAGGTAGTCGGAATGCAAGTTGACTTCGTTCTGGTTATCGGGCGTCGCGCCGACGTCTGCATAATCGAGCTCACCCGTCACGAGAGCGTTCAGGACGTTGGAGGTATCGACGACCTTGTAGCGCATATATTTGATCTTTGCGTTGAGCTCCTCGGTGGACGACTCGGAGAAGGTCGTGTAGAAGTAAGGATTGCGTTCGTAATAGACCATGCTGCCGTCATAGAAATTGCCCGTCATGGTTCCGTTCAGGGTATCGAAATCGCTCGCGCCCGCGTAGTTGGTCGCCTTATAAATCCCCGCGCCCATCGGAACGTGGTTCCTCGCCTGCACAACCTGCGTCATGTAGCGGTAATTGCCCATCGGGAAGCCGAAGCTGACGGGCTGCGATTCGTCATACCCCTCCGTACCGGGGGCGTTGAAGGCGTGATAGTCCACCGTCTCGTTGAATTCGTTCGAGAGCGAGGCGTCGGAGTAATAGTGCATGGGAGAAACGGTGAAGCCGAAGTTCCAGATGGCCTTGGGGTCGATCCCGTTGATACGGATCTGTAAAACGTCGTACGAAGCATCGTAGACGGACTGGTTTTTGCTCTCCGCAGAGGCGTTGAATCCGTCGCCCTTGACGATCTCGATGCCCTCGACAGTCTTGGGATAATCGCCCTTTTCGATATTCTCCTGAATGATCTTGCTCTTCTCCTCCGCCGTGATGTTGCTGCGAAGGGTGGAACCGGACGCCCAGTTCATGACTTCGGCAAACTTTGTGAGTGTCCCCCGTCCGCTGCCGTCTGCGGCGACATTGCCCTGATAATACTCAAAGGCAAAGGCTGTCATGGCAGCCTGATCGTGCGAGGGAAGCTCATCGGAGGTCGGGATCGTCTGTTCGTCGATGTCGTACTTCCCTCCCGTCTTCTTGGGTTTCCCGTTTTCGATCTTGATGCTCATGACGCCCTCGAGGAGGAGGTAGACCTCCCACTGCTCGCTGACGTTGTATTCCTTCTGATAATTTTCAAGGCTCTCCCCCGCGCTCGCCCAGTCGTTGTTGACTTCCTGTTTGAAGAGCTCGGCAAGCGCCTTCGTATCTTCCACGGCCTGTGCGACCTCGGCGTCCGTAAGCGTGCTTGCGTTCTCCGACGTCGTCATATAATCTGAAAGATTCGCCCAGCGCTGGGATGCCCGCGTCGATGCAGTCGAATCGATGGGAGACTCTTTGTTGTCATCTCCCGTGGAAAGACCGAGCGAGCGATATGCCTCGAGTCCGACGATATCCGTCGAATAGATGGTGCTCGAGCCTGTGTAGACGGGGTCAAGATACATATACAGATTGAACAAGACGTCCTTGATCGTCAGATCGACGCCGTCCGAGAACTTGAGCCCCTTCTTGATGACGAACTGGTAAACGGAGAAGCCGTCATCGGAGCCGACGTCCGTCGGGTTGCCGCTCGCATCCTCAAAATGGACAGAATAGTCCTTGACGACGCAGGGTTCTTCGTCGCCGAATGCGATCTCCCCCTCCCGATCCGCCGAGAGCATGGAAGTCTGCGTCATGCCGACGACGGAGGAGTCCGTCCCTGCCGTCGAAAAGAAGGGATTGAACAGCATTTCGACGGGCTGAATGCTCAAAACGAGCGGATCCTTTTCGGGGTCGCGGGCAGTGGCTTTATTCCCGCCGCACGCCGCGACGGGCAGGACGATCGTTCCTGCCAGCAATGCCGAAAGTCCAAGTGCGATTTTCTTTTTCATGGTTTGATCTCTCCTCTGGATTGTTAAATGATATTCAATATGACGTTGCCTTGCACATTTGAGAGCGTATTGCCCTTTGCGGCATCGGACGCGCGGTCGAACCAAAGACAACTTTCACTCTCCTCGTACTCACAGGGCACGACGGGATTGCCGTTCGATCCTTGGGCGATTCCGAGCTTCACGGAGCAGCCGCTGAAGGTGACGTTTTCGAGCGTGGTATTCTCTGCGGAGCCCGCGAGGAATCCGACTCTCGCTACGCTCACCCCCTGCGGACGGCGGGTAAAGGTGACTTCGAGGGAGCAATTCTCGAACGTGACGTCCGAGATCGTCGCACCGACGAGTTTCCCGAAGAAGCCGATGTCGCTTTCCACCGCATTTTCACGGGTCAGGACAGCATTTTTGACCGTAACGCCGTTCCCGACGACTTTTCCGACGAACTGTCTGATGACGGGGAACGCCGTGCCCTCGAAATCGATCACGCCGTTTTCATCTCCGATCAGCCAGTAATTGGACGCCGCCCTGAAATCTTTTGCGGTATATACCTTCTTGAATTCGCCGTCGACGTATTTTGCATAGACCGTATAGACGTAATCCTCATCCGTTGCATTGTCGATGTTGACGCCCTCGGGATAGCCCGGATGGACCGTCTCCGTATTCCAAGGGATCGTGCAAGCCGCGTCGCTGTAATAGGCGATAAAGGTACGTCCCTCCACCGTGGCCGCGGCGGAATCCCTCGAATCGAATTGGTCCCCGGGGTCAACGGTAAAATCCTTGACGAGGTTCCCCTCTCCGTCGATGATACGGAAGACGAAGGGAGGCGACCAGCGTGCATAGAGCGTCGTGTCCTCGGTGAAGCGCTCGCGGGGATCCCACCTGTCGCCGTATGTGATCTCCCCCGTTTCCCCGTCCTTTGTGCCGTGGTAGAACCCTTCAAGCCTTTTTCCGCTGTTGGACGGCGCGTAGATGACGTCCTTGGCGGCATCCCAAGGCAACACGATCGGCGCGTTCTCTCTAACGTATAGATACCGCGCGGTCTGCCCGTCCGACGTGCCCCCGGCAAGGTCGAGCGTGACGATGACCGTCGCACCGTTCTCCTTTGCAAGCTCTGCGGGAGTCTTCTGCCCCGCGCAGGCGCCTGCAACGAGCGTTGCAAGCGCGAGCAAGAGCATACAAATCAAAAGATATCTTTTTTTCTTCATTTTTGCCTCGATGGAATCAGACAACGGTCCCCTTGGTAAATACAACTTCCCCGAGCGTCGGAACGACGACCGTGCCGGATGCGAACTTCCCGCCCGTCTCGGTGAGCGTTATGACCGTCGCCTCGGAAAGATCTGCCGTATTCATGTTGAGTACGCTGTTCACGACGGAAATGGTCGTCTCCTTCGCAAAGGTGACCTTCACGCTGAGCGCGTCCCCTTCCCAACTGAGCTCATAGGAACCGAAATAGAGCTGCGGCACATAGATCGTCAACGTAGCGTTCTTTCTCGTGGGATCGACCGCCTGATAGAGAGACATCATCGCCATGCCGTTCGCCCCGATATAGAGCTGGGGACGGAACTGCATGAGACGCGTCGACTTATCCGAGCCCGAGACATGACCGCCCGAGAACACATCGGTGACATCCATGTAGATCCCGCCGATCGACTTGAGCGCCGTATTGCCCTTCGTGAGAGTGTTCGTGCTGTCGTCGTAAGTATAAGCGGTATTGTTGACCGTATAAGTCGTGCCCGATACGGTCGCCTCGGTGAGTTCTCCGCTGCCGAGCCTGAACCATGCACGGTCCTCGGTATGATAGAACGCCGTCGTCTCCGTGGAGCCGCTCTCAACATACACGCCGCCCTCATAGGTCACGAGCGCATCTGTGTAGTTGTGCCAGCCGTACGCGAGCGCCTGTGAATTCTCGCCATTGGTGCCGCAGGCAACGCTGACGTTGTTGCCGATGTTCTCCTCGTAGAGCGGCTTCGCATCTTCGGGGATATAGATCTTGAGATGGTTCATTCCGATAAAGTAATTTTTGAAATCGTCGACGTTATCCTTCATCGTGCGGGCATTATCGATAATAGACGCAGGCAGCTTATGGAGCTCCTGGATCAGGTCGGGCGGCATACTTGCAATCGATGCCTCGCTTACGATCTGGAAGGTGGGATAGCAAACACTCTCTGCATTTCTCACGCCAATTGCAAACTCGATCTGGGGAGGAACACTCCCGTTGAGGAAGATCTCCTTCAGACCGAGGCAGTTGGTGAACGTCCCCGATCCGCCGAGGAAGTACAGCGTCGAGGGAAGCGTGACGCTCTCGAGCCTGTAAGAACCCGCAAAGGCGTTGCTACCGATATAGGTAACACCTTCGGGGATCTCGATCTTCTGAAGGGATGTGCAGTACTGGAAGGCATTCCCGTCGATGAAGCTGAGTTTGCCGTTCTTTGCAAAGTTGACCGTCTTGAGCGCATAGCAGTTTGCGAACGCCCCGTCCTCGATCGTCTCAAGGGACACGGGTAACGTGATCTCGGCGAGCTGCTCCGCGCCGTAGAAGCCGTAGTGCCCGACGGTGGTGATCCCCTCATGGAGAACGATCTTCTTGAGGGCGCAGTACTCGAAGGAGTTGCTCGGGATCGTCGTGGTCGCGGAAGGCAGATGGACGACGCCCTCCTCATCGTGAAGCATTTGTCCGTCGGCGCCTTTGATCGCGATCGTCTCAAGCGCACGGGCGGAGGTGAATGCCCATGTCGAAAGCACTGTGCTGTCAGAGAGGGTGATCTTCTTCATGTGGTCTGCATAGTCAAACCCGTCTGCGATATCCTCGATCATGCTCGCGTCGACGACTTCGAGATCGGTATGTCCGAATACGCCCTCGAAGAGACGTTCCATGCTGTCGGGGAAGTAGATGGTATGGATGGGCATGATACGCGAGTTGAGACCGCTCGTCTCCGCCTGGAACGCATAGGCGCCGATCGACCTCGTCCCGTCGGGGATGATGACGTCATACGATACACCGTTCTTAGTCCCTGCATTGAATTTTGCAAGGTTGACACAGCCCGTGAAGAGCCTGCTGGGCAGGGAATCATCGATAAAACCGAGCTGTTCCGCCGCTTCGGACGTCACGCCCTCGGGGAGCGTGAAGCGGTAATCCTCGATATTCGTCGGGAAGTTGACTTCGACGAGGCTGTCCGTATAGAACGGGTTGCAGATGAGCGCGGAGCCCTCGGCCGCATAGTTGTCGATGACGAATCCGACGGAGCTGCGGCTCTCGATCTTCTTGAGCTGCGTGCAATTGATGAAGCAGTAGTTGGAGAGATCGAGATTATGGAACATATAAGTGCCGACTTCGATCTGATCCCCTTCCGAATAGAAGGCATTGAGCGCCTCGCAATCCGCAAAGGCATATGCACCGAGCTTGAGCGGACTGTCCGTCGTACCCGCGGGGATCTTGACCGTCGTGAGCGCTTCACAATAGCGGAAAGCACTTGCTCCGATCTCCACGAGGGAATCGGGGAAGGTCACATTCTCGAGGGCGCGGTTGTTCTGGAAGGCGTTGGAGCCGATCGTCTTCAACGCCGTCGCGGGCGCGAAGTTGTAGGACTTCATCGCCGTATTCAGGCTGAACGCGTATGCGCCGATCGCCGTGAGGGCGTCCGTAAACACATACTCTCCCTGCCAGTTATACATTGAGTTGAAGCCGTAAGCGGTCACATACTTCCCCGTGATCGTGATCTTGTTGAGGTTCTCGGGGATATAGAAGCTATACGTCGTGGGCGCACCGCCCGAGGAGATCTGCATATACTGCATGATCTGCGTGCTATTGGAATAGGAGGTCGAGCCGAAGATATATCCGAAGAGCGCAGCCGTGCTGAACACCTCCTCTAGGTTCTTTGCATAGTACCCGTCCTCGTCATTGCCCTTGTGAAGTTCATACCATACGAGAACGTCCTTCATCCCGTTGACAAAATATTTCTCTGCAAATGCGTCCGGATCTGCTTCATATTCGGTCTTGTATGTCGCAGGAGCGACGGTAAAGTTGCTGTTCGCCGAGAGCGTATTGAAGATCTGCGGCATGAAGTCGTCTTCGAACTGGGACTGGAAGCCGACATAGTCGTAGCCGCCGACATAAGGGATCGTAAGTTCCGTCATTGCGGAGCAACCCGAGAAAGCCGCGTACCCGATGGCGTGGAGACTCCCGGGAAGAACGACCGTCTCGAGCAACGAGCAGTTGTTGAAGGCGTTCCTGCCGATCGACGTGAGTTTGGTGCAACCCGAGAGATCGAGCTCCGTGATCTTCGTGCCCGCAAAAGCGCGTTCACCGATCGTCTCGAGCTCTGCATCGGCGGGGAAATCGACCTCTGCGAGCGCTTCACAGCCGTCAAAGGCGCTGTCCGCGATCGTCTTGATGCTGGAAGGCAGCTCGACGCGTTCGAGGCGCTGCCAGTTCTCAAATTGTTTGGAGGTAATCTCCGTCGTCCCCTGCGGGAACGTGTATTCCTTGATCCCCGCAAAGGCGAACGCGCCCTCGCCCTGTTCGTCCACCTTATCGAAGGGGAAGGATTCGAGCGCACTGCAATAATAGAACGCCTTTTCGCCGAGTTTGAGCTTCGCCGCGCCGACCGTGACATTCGTGAGCCCCGTGCAGCCGTTGAAGGCATTGTTTCTGATCTCGACGATGTTCGCCGCAAGGCTTACCGTCCTGAGGAGCGTGGAATTCGAGAACGCATAGGTGTTCAGAGCGGTCACATCCGCGTTGATCTCGGCCTCTCCGATGAGGCTGTCGGCGAACGCGTAGCTCTCGATCGTCTTCACCGTCGTGGGGATGACGACCTTTGCGATGTTCGCATAGGAGAAAGCATACCTTTCGATCTTCGTGACGGAAGCGGGAACGGTCAGGAGCGCGGCATCGCTGTCTCCGACATAGAGGAGCGCGGTCTTGCCGTTGTCCGAGAGCAACAGCCCGTCGACGATCTCAAAGGCGTCGTTCTCGGGGAACTGTTTTTCGGTAAGGCTTTCACAGCCGCTGAATGCGCCTCTCCCGATGTAGGTGACGGAAGACGGGACAACAATCTTTTTGAGCAAGGCACAGTTGGAGAACGCGCCGCTTTCGATCCTCTCGACGCCCTCTTTGATGACGACCGTCTCGCAGTTCAGACCGCCGAGGGACCCGACCGAGGTGATCGTGAGCTCTTCGCCGTTTTCGGGGTCCGTCCACTTCGCGGGGATGACGATATGCGGCCCATAGGATTCGTCGTAGCCCATAACTTCGACATCGCCGTCTCCGAAATCTTCCACGCTGAGCCCCTTGCTGTAATAATCTGCATAGATCGTCGTGGATTCGTTGATCGTCTGGTTGAAGTCGAAGGGAAGGCCGTTGCTTCCGAGCCAGTCGACGAAGACGTAATTGTCGGGATCACAGGCGATTTCGCTCGCCTTCCCCCCTTTCGTCGCCGCGGCCGTCTTGTAGACTTCGTCGCCGAGCATATAGGTCACGAGGACGGAGTCGTCGTTCAGCTTCCACTTCGCATAGAGCGAAAGGTCTTTGTCGGGATAGTTGAGGGAATCATAGGGCGTTTCGCACTTCTGGTCGAGATACCACCCGTCGAAGGTGTAGTGTTCACGCTCCACCGTGGGGAACTCAATCGCCGCCCCCTTCTTCCCGCTCTGCGTCATCGCATTCGCCCCCTCATAGTTTGGATAGAACGTGATACGCACGAGGCTGTTTGCATCGATCTTCCATACGCCGTAGAGGGACAGATCGGCATCGACGCTCTTCGAAGCATCGTAGAGGACCTGTGAATTCTTCGTGTCCGTCCAGCCGACAAAGCTCTCCCCGGTGCGTTCGGGAGGAGTTACGGAGGAAAGATTAGGCACGGAGCCCTTATCTGCCTGCATCGTCGAGAACGGCTCCGCGGCGACAGAATCCTCATAGAAGGAGATCGTGACCTGTTCCGCACCGTTATTGCACGCGGTGAGGAAAGGCGTGATCCCGAGCGCAAAGCATAACAGGATGCTTATCATTCGTTTTAAGGCTTTCATGGTTTACCTCCTTACATTTTATTGTGCTTGGGTGACGATCAGATAGATATATCCATCCGACGTCATCCCATACAGATCGCTGACAGTGAAATAGACGGTGTATCTGCCGGGTTCGGACAAATCGTACTTGCTCTCCGCATCGGCCGTCAGGGGTTCCGCGGCCGTCGTGCCGTCCTCCGATTCCCTGTTATAGACGACGCTCGTAACCGTCCAGATCAGTTCATCCTGCGGCGTGAGTTCGAACGAATCCCCCGTCCCGTCCTCGGCCGATACATACTGTTTGACAAACGCCGTATCGATCAGAAGGGAATCGGTGGTTTGCAGCGGAACACGCTCCATACGGATGTGGATGCTCGGCGCCACGGGATTCGACATCGTGAAGTAATTCGCGTAGGTCGGGCAATTTGCCTGATAGCGGGCAACGCCGTCCCTCGTGGAGATACGGATGAAGAAGTACGGGTTGACCGCAACATCGAAACAACCGTCCTCGAACTCCACAAGATCGTCCTCCGTCGCCGCGGTGCGGGAGACATAGATCCTGTGCAGATTCGTGCATCCCTTGAATGCGTCCTTGCAGACCTTGGGCGGATATGCCCGCTGCGTATCGCCGATATAGACGGTCTGCAAACTCGTGCAGTTCTCGAACGCCCCCGATGCGATCTCCACCACTTCGTCCATGATGTGGATCTCGACGAGGTTCGTGCATCCCTTGAAGGCGTCCCTCGGGATGTAGTTGATGAGGGTGGACTGATAGATGCTCGTATAGCCGTCCAGCTGGCTAAAGCGTGCCATCTCCAGATAGGTCAGGCTCGTGCAGTTCTCGAACGCGCCCTCTCCGAGGGTCGTGAAGCTGAACCCGAAGTAGAAATAGTCGTGTTTGATCGCCGTCGGGGACTCCTCTCTTCCGTCCGTGGGGGGCGTGTACGGCCTGCCTACGAGCGCCGTGCAATCCTTGAAGGCCCTTGCGCCGATCTGAACGATGTTGTCGCTCCCCGTGAAGAATTCCTTGAGCTTCGTACAGCCCATAAAGACTTCATCGAGCAGATATTGCGTCTGCGGCCCGGGGAGGAAGGCATCGAGGTCGGGACAGTCCCTGAATGCCCCGTTCCCGATGAGCGTAACGCCGCTGCGGATCGCGGCTTTGACGAGCCCCTGCGTCTCAGCAAAAGCGCCGCCTGCGATCGAGTAGATATCGGCATCGTCCAGAATGAGGATATTTTCCCCGCTGAGCGTGCTACCAACCGCGCCGAAGGACCTGAGGCATTTGTAGAGAACACGCCCGCCGTTGAGCATGATGTACGGCTGTCCGCTTGCACTGAGCGAGAGGAGCATTTCGTACTGCGTCCCTTCGAAGACCTTATACCCGAATATGAGCAGGTTTCTCGGGATCGTCACGTCACGGAGCGCCGAACAACCCTTAAACGCGGAGTCGCCGATCTCGGTGAGTGAATCGGGGAAATTGATGTCCGTGAGCGCCGAGCAGCCCTCAAAGGCGTGGGCGTCGATCATCTCAAGGGTCGAGGGCAGGTGGACTTTGGTGACGTTGGTGAGCCCCTCGAAGACGTTTGCATCGATCATGACGACGGGATAGTCTTCCGTGTCCCCCTCGGCGCGGTGCCGTTCGGGGATGTAGATCTCGGTGACGCCCTCCTGATAGGTGTAGCCGCTCACCGTGTAGAACGCCTTTCTGAACTGCGACATATCGCTCTCGGGGATGGGAGCGCCCGCTTCGAGCCCGAGGAATTCCCTGATCCCCTCTTCGCCATAGAGATAGCCCGCGAGCGGCGCCGTGACGATGAGATAGAGCGATTCAAATGTGAGATCCTGAGATGAAAAGTCGGGAACGAGGTCCATGCTTCCGATCACCATGTCGTTTTCGGGATCGAAGAGGACACCGTCCGTGCTTGCAAGCCCGAGGAAATCGATCTTCTGCCCCTCGACGACGCTCTTCTCGAAGAGGAGATCGTACATCGTGGTCTCTTGCTGCTTATACTCCGTAAAGGAGTGGAGCCCGTCGGAGAGCGGATGTCCCTTTTGGGCATAGAAGGTGACGCCCTGTTCCCACTCCCCTTTGAGGTAGGTGGAGCTCTGGATCGTGATCTTCGCCCATTCGCGTTTGGTCTGGTAGGCGGCTGTGAGGACAGTGTCCTCCGCGGTCACGACGTAAGTTCCCGTCACGACGCGGTTATTTTCCGTGTCAACGGACCAGCCTGCAAATTCGAGGTACTGCGCTTCATCGCCCGCGGGATCGCTCACGCCGAGAGTGATCACATCCCCCTCCGTGTGTGCCCCCGTGCTCACCTGCTCGCCGTTCGCATAGAAGGTGACGGTGACGTTCTCCCTGCAAACGTGCCATTTCGCATAGACGGTGATATCCGAGGACGGCAGGGTCGTAAAGACATATTCCGCCGTGCAATCGGGGTCTGCAAACCAGCCTTCGAAGATGTGCCCTTCCCAGACGGGATCGGGAACGTTGCGGACGGGATCTCCCGCGTCGCCCATGATCGGATCCATCTCCTCTCCCCCGTTTGTGTCGAAGGAAATCAGCGAATACTTCGACCAACCCGCATAGAAGGTCATATCGCGGGCGGGCATCTTGTAGTTGACAAACTCTGCAAGTTTCGTGCAATCCTCGTCGAAATACCAGCCCGTGAACTTATAGCCGTAGCGGACGGGATCCTGAGGTTTGGCGACGAATTCATTCTTGTAGAGGGACCCGCCCTTCACATCGCTGCCGCCGTTCGTCACAAAGGAATAGGTATAGGTTTTCTCGTCGAAAGACTCCTGCGTACCGTCAAGGACGCCCTGAACGGATTCGACGGGGCCCTCGGGGACTTCGGTGTTTTCTTTGTCGCATCCGACGAGAAATGCACCCAGCAGGGAGAGGGAGAGTGCGCTGAGCGCGATGAAAATTTTCTTTCTCATTTTGTATTACCTCCCTTCTTTTTCAGGACAATATAGAGCGTTCCAAGGAGAAGCACCGTGAGCATCAGGGCGGCGCTGCCGATCCCGATGGTGCCCGAACATCCCCCTTTCTCTCCTTCCTCGGGAGGGGTTACGGGCGGTTCGGACGGCGTCTCCTGCTGAGCGGTGTTGTAAGCCGCTTCGAGCTCTGTAAACTTCTGATAGTTGGTCACGAAGCCCTTCTGCGTCGTGCTGAGCATATTGTAACTTCTGCGAATCGCTGCGATCTCGTCGCCGTCAAGGGCGTCGGGATCGAGGGCATCGATCCTGTCGATCAATGCGAGCGTCCCCCGCTCGGCGGCCTCGGGAAGATAGGACGTCGGTTCATAGAAGCTGTTGCCATAGACATGGTTGTCATACCCGGAACCGTTCGACGGATAGATGATGCTGAAATGGAGCCCGCCGAGGTCGTAGCCGAAGCTGTTATAGGACTGCGAGAAGCTCTGCGCGTTCTCCACAAACTCCCCTTCGACTTCGGGTGCATCCACGCTATGGAAGACATATGTGATGCCTGATGCCGAGAAATCTTTGCGCATCCCGAGATAGTACATCGCACCGACGCCGATGCTCTTGAGCGTCGAGGGCAACTCGATGCGGTCAAGATAAATCGCATAGGCGAGCGACCAGTCGCCGAGCCTCACGGTA
>CANQLW010000014.1 GCA_947624805.1 uncultured Clostridia bacterium
GGTCCAGTGGACCTTTCGCGCGTTGCGACATGAGCGCCCCGCCCGCACGTTCTTTTGTCGTCGAAGGGCGGCACGAGCACGAAGTGCGAAGTAGGGCAGGATTCTACCCGCCCGAGAAGGGTGTCTTGTTGCCCCGCAACAAGACGGAAGGGGTGATCATTCGATCCCCCTCAAACGCAGTCCGCTCCAAGCCGATCATCCCTTAAAGCAAACAAAAATAACATCTGTTATATAACAGATGTTATTTTTATCCTCAGATTTTGAAATTTTACAGGCTCTCGCGGAGAATTTTGACGATCTCTTCGCGGGTGAGGACCTTGTAGCCGCCCTCTTCCACGAGGGTCGAGTCGGCGATCTTTTCGATCATATCCTCCGTGACGCCGAGCTCCGAAATATGCATGGCAAGGCCGAGTTCCTTCATCCAGTTCTCAAGCGCTTCGAGCCCGCGGAGGGCGATCTCCTCGTCGCTGCCGCTCTCTTTGACGCCCCAGACTTCGACGGCGAACCGTCTGAATTTTTTCAGCCCGTAGGGGAGAATGTGGCGGTAGTAGGGGAGACTGACCGCGGCGAGCGTCATGCCGTGCGTCGCGTCGGTATGCGCCCCGACCGCCTGCCCCAGCATATGCACTTCCCAGTCGGTGTCCTTCCCGCGGCTCAGAAGGGTATTGAGCGCCCACGTCGCCGCCCACATGATGTTGCTCCGCGCCTCATAGTCCAAAGGATCGGCAAGCGCTTTGCGGGAGGATGCGATGATCGAGCGCATCAGCCCCTCGGAAAGGTAATCCGACACATTGTCGTCCTCGCCCGAGAAATACTGCTCACAGATATGGTTGAAGGCGTCGTAGATGCCCGCGACCATCTGCCGTTTGGGGACGGTATAGGTGAAAGTGGGGTCGAGAATGGTAAATTTTGGCATGACGTCGCTCCCGAAGACGTGCCCGATCTTGAGCTTTTCGGCGGGATTGGTGATGACGGAGCCGCCGTTCATCTCGCTGCCCGTGCCGACCATCGTCAGCACACAGGCGACGGGCAGGACCTCGCAGGTCGGCTGCTCTTGGTCGATATAGTACTTTTTCCACGGGTCCTCCGTGCAGGAAACGGACGCCGCGACGGCCTTTGCATAGTCACAGACGGAGCCGCCGCCCACGGCAAGGAGCAGATCCACCCCGTTCTCTCCGGCGATCTTTATCCCCTCGGCGAGCTTTTCCGTCGTGGGATTGGGCATGACGCCGCCGTCCTCGACGATCTCCTTCCCGCATTCACGGAGAATGGAGACCACCTGATCATAGATGCCGTTCTTTTTGACCGATCCGCCTCCGTAGATGAGCTGGATCTTTTTTCCGTAATTTGAGAGCTCCTCCCGAAGGTGCACGATCGCCCCCCTCCCGAAATAGAGCTTCGTCGGATTGTGATACCTGAAATCGCCTAACATAACTCTCTCCTGATCGTTGGATTTTTTCGTCCCCGCACAAAAACGGCGTACCCATGTCCATATGTGCCGATGAGCATATTTAAGCAGAAAATCGGCACTCCGAAAGAAAACCAAGCCACCATGTCCGAAAACCCTCTGCCGCAAAACCCTTTCGGCGCTGCTTGGGGCACGTCAGCGGGAACCCATTCTTTTTTACCACTTTTCAGCCGTTCTGTCAACGGTTTTGTGAAAAATGATCGCCGTAATTTTCAGCCGCGTTGCAGCGCTCAGAGCCCCTCACTGTCCCCATAGGGGACATCGCGACAAAAAAGAATTGCAAAAATTAAAAAGATTTTCATGAAATGTGTTGACATCGTTCATATATTGTGATAAAATGCTACTGCTTATAGTGTAATTCTATAAACCGAAAGAAATCTTTAAGGAGATGGAAGTATGAACAAATTACGGAAAGCGCTCATTGCGGTTTTCATGGCTGTGTTCCTTGTCTGCTCGGCGCTCTTCGCCGTGGCGTGCGACAAGGGCACGTCGAGTGTTCCTCAGGGGCCCGATGCAGACGTCACGGATCCGTCCGGCTCTGCCAAACCTCAGGAACCTTCGACAGAGGATCCCGACGATGGGCACAAAGAACCCGGCGCGAAGTCCTACCGCGTCAGCGTTACGGGGGACGAGACGAAGGGCGATTATACTCTGACGCCCGCCAACAGCGGCGATGAGTATCTTGAAGGCACCTCCGTCACGCTCACCGTCACGCCGAAAGAGGGGTATCGGGCAACGCTCAAGGTCAACGGCAACCCCGTGGAACTTGAAAACGGCTCCTACACCTTCGCCGTCACGGAGGAGACCGAGGTCGAGGTCGAATACGTCTGGAAATACACCGTGTCCACCTATGTTGCCAAGGGCAAGGGCGAGATCACGGTCGCTTCTCCCGCGTCGGGCGATAAATACACGGCGAACGAAAAAGTTGCCGTCACCGCCACCGCCGCGGAGGGGTATGTCTTCGGTTCCATGAAAGTCAACGGCAAGACCGTCGAGGCTGAGGATGGGTATTACACCCTCACCGTCGAAAAGGATATGTACGTCGTCGTCGAGTTTCTCAAGGCCTACACCGTTTCCGCCGCGGACATCGAGGGCGCAACGCTCAAGGTCAACGATGTCGAGTACACAGCGCCCGTCACCGTCGTCGAGGGCGCCACGGTCACCGTCGAAGCCGTAGCCGCGGAAGACTACGTCGTCAAGGGCGTCTATGTCAACAACGCGCTGCGGGTTCCCGATGAAAGCGGCAAGATCACGCTCACCGTCAATGGCGATGTGGAGATCACCGTCGTCACCGCGGCTTGCTACACCGTCACCGTGACAGAAAGCGGCAACGGCGGCAGCGCAACGCTCGACAATATTGCCGAATCTTATGAGGTCGGCACCGTTCTCCGTCTCACGGTCGCCGTCAAAGAATATTATAATGTAAAGGTCACCGTCAACGGGGAAGACGTCAAACTCATCAACGGCGTCTATGAATTTACCGTCGAGGGCGATACAGAGATCTCTGTCGTTTACACCGCTGTCGAGTTCGAAGTGACTGCATCCCGCAGCAACGGGCTCTATGGCGACGTCGCGATCGACACGGCAGCCAATGAGAACGGCAAGTACGTCGGCGGCACCTCCGTCTCGGTCACCGTGACCCCTCGCGGCGGCTATGTCATCGCCGACATCACCGTCAACGGCAAGTCGCTCGACCTTGCAGGTGTGAAGACCTATCTGCCTTACACCTTTGAAGTCACCGTCACCGCCGACACGGCCGTCTACGCCCGGTTCGACCCGGCGGATCAGTGCACGGTCACGCTCAACAACGGAGAGGGCGGCACGGCGACCCTGTATGCAGGCCAGCAGGCGCTCACCAGCCCCGCGAAGAGCTACGTCGGCCAGAAAATCACCGTAAATGCCGTGGCAAGCGGCAACAGCCTCATCCGTATTTCGGTCAACGGCAGCGAGCCCATTCCCGTGCTCAGCGGTATCTATGAATTTATTGTTGAAGGCGATACGACCGTTACCGTCGCCTACGAAGCAGCCGATAAACTCACACAGGTCTTCAACCCGTCCATGGCGGAAGCCGAGACGGCTGAAGAAGTGGTCTATCAAAAGGCGGATGCCAATGCTCCCGATCTCAAAGTCAGCGTAGAAGGCGTTCTGAATGTCGGAGGACAGGAAGTTGTCCTTGCCGAAGTCACGAAGGACACCGTCTACGGCTTCAATTATGAAGATAAGACCTACACGATGAGGTGGTACAAAGGTCTTGTCGGCGGTATTCTTATGGTCGAGGAAGGCGATCCCACGGAGAATCTTGCAACCATCGCCCTCGCAGCCGAGAACAATACCTATTATTACTACCTTACAACAGACGCCACCCTTCCCGAAGACGCAGTTCCGTATGCGATCAAGGACGGGACATTGCTTACCCTGAATGTGGAAGCCAAGACCTTCACGCTCGGCGCCGACCTCACTGCAAATCTCGTTGCAGCCGTCGAGAGCGAGGGGACAATGCACTATCTCTTCCTTGCAGGGAACGTTGCGTATGACCTCGTTCTGACCGATGAGGGCGCAACGCTCGATGACGCGCTCTATGCGAAGACCGAGCTGATCCCCGCCGAAGCGATCCCCGCAGGGGTCTACAATGTCATCGGCGACGATGAAGTCAAGAAAGTAGAGATCAAAGATGGGATCCTCTACATTGATGGCGATGCCTATGTTGTCACGATCGGGCAGAGTGAAGTATGGGATGAAGAGGGCAATTCGACCCAGATCGATGTTTATCTCTTCAACCGGAACGGTAATGTCTGGACTGTCGCTCTCTATGACGCAAATTCCGTCTATGCGAAGCTCGATGGCGTGAAGTCTCCGATCCTTACTCTGAGCTACATGGATCCCGAGACATATTTTGAAGAGACGATCGTTTTCCTTGCAGAGAGCGCCGCGGAAACAAACGCAAAACTTTCCAAAGAGCATTTCTCCACCGAATGGGCCGATGATGGAATGGGCGAGACGCTTACGGTCTCCGAGGACGGTACCGTTGCAATCAAAGGGAAAGAGTTCCGTCTCCTCGCCGTTGTTCCGTCCGGGGAATCCGTTTATGCAGGTTACGCCATTGTCGACAACGTGTTCTATACGTTCTCGATCGAAGGATATGTGATTTCTCTCAATACCCTTGATTTAGTGACGTCGTACAACTTCAGGATGCAGAACATTCCTGTGGCGGATACATATATCGGAACATGGAAGACGCCCGAGGGCGCAAAAACCGAGTGGAAAGGGCTGGCTGTCAACTACACGATCACGATCGTCCGCGGCGAAGACAAAGCAGTCACGATTACCGTCGATGACGGCAACGAAGCGGGCGCGGCACAGGCGACGTCGTATGAGTTCAGCGGCGATGATTTGACGATCACCTATCTCAGCGGCGAACAGTCCACCAGCGTGGTTCTTTCGGTTGAGAGTTTTGTCAATGGAAACTCCGAATATGTTGCAAGGCTTTCCGTCTCCGGCGACCAGTGCAGCCTTGTCAAGCAGCTTCAGGAGGATGAGAGCTATACCTTCCATGATAAGGATAAGATTCCCGAAACGATCGGGGAGCAGCGCTTTGCACTCCGCAACGACAGCGACCACACGATCGACCCCGAGAATGTCATCACCGTCACCAAGGACGGCGTCATGACGTGGACGGGTCATACCGTGCAGTTGATCGATGTTGTCTATCAGAATTTAGGTTACGATTCGTATCTGAACTTTATCGCCGTGATTGACGGAATGGTCAGAAATCTGTCCCTCGTCAATACAGGTGCATTTAACAACGACGATATCACGGTCGGCAATCAGACATTCAAGAGAATCGTCGACGCAGACGAAGGATTTATCGGCACATGGACCGACGGCGGGGAAAACACGCTCGTCTTCAACGGTGACCATACCGCAACGCTCAACGGCAAGACGGTTTACATCACCAACGACGAAACCACCGACGGCACCGTATCACAGTGGATCCTCTATACCTATGAGGCAACTTACGGCGGCGACGTCCGTTATGTCTTCACGTTGGCAGAGGACGGCACCGCGACGCTTGTCGGCGAAAGCTCTGGCTTCGAATGCAACGTCAACCTGTCCAAGGAAGTCAAAGGCAGCATTACGAGTTATGCGGGCAGCGTGCTCATGCAGGACGCCGACGGGTTACAGCTCATTCTCAATCTGAAAGTCACGGGTTATACCGCAGAGCAGATCAAAGAGCTCGCAACGGTTTCAATCAACGGCAAGACGTTCAAAGTTCTCAAAACAGGCGTAATGAGCGAAAACGGCGATATCGCTGTTCACTTCCTGCTCACGGGCGAAGACGGGAATACCGTTGCAGATTTTGAGGACGGAAAGTATGAGGTAATCCTGAACCTCGGCGGAGAAAATAAAAAGCCCTCCGTCTCGGCCGATTCCGCCAAGAAGAGCATCGGCAGCAAAGAGTTCGGGATCTCCTTGGACGATACCGCGCTCTACCTCGATGTCTCCACAGTGACCGCACCGCCCGAAAAGACACATTCCTTTGCGGCCGCTGAGCTTCTGACCGTCAACGGCAACATTCGTCTGACGATCAATATGGATTCCAAAGGCTACAGCGATGAGGAGTTAAAGGCAGTCCGCCTTGTGATCAACGGCAAAGAGTATGAGCCGCAGGGCGACTCCAACTTTAATACATCGGGGAATTCCGTGCTGTTCTTCTTCGTGACCGATCTCGAGGGCTCGGAAGCGGGCACTGCTTATCTTCTTGAACTGAAACTCGCCAACGAGACCATCAAAGTCGAAACCGAGGCGGGGATTGCAGGTAAGGCGCAGACGCTCAACGGCAAGAAATATGAGCTCGGGAAAGAAGGGAACCAGTTCAAGATTACCGTCACGACGCTTCCCGCGATCACGGAGTACACGGTCGTCGTCAACGGCGTCTCGGAAGAGTACGGTTCCTATGAACTCACTCCCAATAGCGAAGGCAACAAGTTCACTCCTGGTGCAGACGTCACCCTCAAGATCACCACGGTCGGAAATTGGGTCGTCGCAACCGTCAAAGTGAACGGGACAGAGATCAAGGCAAACGACGCAGGCGAATACAAGCTCGACATCGCGGGCGATTCCGCGACGATCACCGTCGAGGTCGCGTTCAGGGATAAAGACGAGATCATCTACGGCGGCGAGGGCAACTCTATGGATTCGTGGAGAGTTTGGAACGAAGGCAATGCCAAAGATGTCGCAGCAAAGTTTGTCCACGACATTGAAGGGGGGGGTGAACTCAACATCTCCTTGACGTTCAACTCCGTCGGACAATCGGATTACGGCGTGCAGCTCTTCTACAATAGCTCCAAAGTCGAGCAAAAGAAGGAATATACCGTCTCCTTCACGATCAATTCCGACAAGGCGATCACGATCAAATTCAATAATCAGGTCGAAGAGATCCCCGCAGGACAGGATAAGGTGATTTCCGTTACCCGTTCTTACGAATACACGGGCGACTACAACGGGAAGTCCCTCTTCTCCATGCAGTTCTATACTACGGCGGAACTTGGCAAAGTCAATCTGACCCTCAAGGACATCAAGTGGGAAGAGGTGACGGCTGTCTACACCGCGACGAGTGCAGAACTCACCGCAGATGAAAATGATGTTTATCTGGTCATCAAGGGGACATCTGAAAATTACGATCAAGCAGCTTTGAAGGATTTGCTTGAAGGCTACGATTTCGATTTCCAAAAGAACGGCACAATCAACAATTCAGATTGGAATAGCGTTACAAAGGAAACGATTGGCGCAGGTGTTGCAACGGTCGAAGAAAACGGAAACTGGACATTCAAGGTCAAGATCACTGTTCTGGAAAAATTTGCTTATCAGTTCCACTGGAACGGAGATTTCCGTATTTCGCAGGTATTCGAGGATAAGACATTAGATTTTGGGCAAAAGAGATATACGCTCAAGAATCGCATCGGTGTATATCAAGATAACGCATATATGTTCTATGGCCTCCTCGGCATTGTTGTAAGCAATCTTTCTGATCCCTCCTACGAGGCAACGAGTGCAGACCTCATTGAAGAAAATGGCACGGTTTACTTTGTGGTCAAGGGGAATTACAAGGCGTATGATAAGTCTGAATTGGAGTCCGTACTGAACGCTGTATATTTCAATCTTCAGAACAATCCCAATCCTGACGGACATTCGCTGACGAATCCTATGTGGGGAATTTACTACGACTTCAATGCTACGGTGTCCATCGATGAATCGGCCGGTACGTGGGAGATCCGTTACGACGTCACCGTGAAGGACGGTAACAGCGTCACGTTGAAGGATGGCGAAAATGCATCAACTGTTGCATGGGGTACTGGCGCCTATACGGCACACTTCGGCGGAGAGAAAGGAACCGCCGGTACCGATCTTAAGGTTTGGGCTGAAGACGGGACATCGTTCACGGTGGGTGACAGATATGTCTATACCCTTCATTTCAAAGCCGGCTCAGGCAGCGAAAAAGAATTCTGGGGCTGCAACGGTCTTACCATTGTCGATTTACGTGCAATGTCCGTGGCGATTGACTATAACACCTTCAAACTTGAAATGGAAGGCGATGATGTCATTCTTTCGTTCGAAGGCGATTGCGCAAATGTCGCGGAAAACCAGCTCAGTCTTGATTTCTATGACCAGAACGGGCAACGTACCGTCACGCCTGATTCTATTGAAGTCAAGATCACGGAAGGCCGCTTCACGCTCAAAGCGAAGGTCACAGGTGTTGCGCTTGGCGATTACCTTATGCACTTGATTCTTAACGGTTCAAACATCGATGTGATCCTTGCAGAAAAGGAAGGGGTGACGTTTGGGACGCAGACCGTCGGAAACAAGCTGTACACGCTCTCCGGTAAAAATTATGCCGGCTGGGCGGCAGGCAGAATTTGCCTTACCATTGAGGAATCGAACGCTCCCGTGCTCACCTATGAGTCCGCTGAGCTCAAGGAAGATGGCGATAAGGTGTATGTCGTCCTGACCGTCAGCGCTTTCGAGAACTGCACGGAGGATGATATCAAAGCGGGTGCGTCGTGGCGCGATCCCGCGCGGAATACGACTGTTACCACGGCAAAGGTCGAGGTCGTAGACGGCAAATACCAGCTTTGGTTTGACATTACGGATGTAAAGCCCGACGGCGAATACATCAGAGCGAACGAGTTCAAAGTGAACGGCAGACTCACGAATTCTCCTTCCTTTGACGTTCAGAAGGCCGATATCGTCAAGGGAAAAACGACATACCATTTGGAGCGTGACCCTTACGAGGAGGCAAAGAATCTCTATTTCCAAGTCACCAAGAAGCTGACCGTCACCTTCAGCTATGGTTACGAGGAAAAGACGAAGGAAGTCGAAGTTGTCTATTCCAAGGACTATGATCTTGCCGACGAGCTCAAGGCTCCCGTCCGTCAGGGCTACACCTTCGCGGGTTGGTATCTGAACGACGAGACCAAACTCGAGGAAGAGGGCGGCAAGTTCACCGTCAAGAACGTCACCGAGGACATGACCTACACCGCACACTGGACGGCAAACGAGAACAAGATCACGCTCACCGTCACAGGCGATGAGGAAGGGAAAGCGGGTTCCGTCACGGTAGAACCCAATGACACCGTCACGACGGGCAATAACGTCACGATCACAGTGAAGGTGAATGACGGCTATCGTGTCACGGTCAAAGTCGGCGGCGAAATCAAGCTGAACAACAGCACGGACGCCGAGAAGACGATCACGATCGAGAACGTTTCGAGCGATGTCACGATCGAAGTGACCTTCGAGAGCAACACCGCACCCCTGACCAACCCCGTGACCATGACGGTCGCATCGGCGGGGGGGGACGTTACAGCGGAAGAAGCAACTGCTGCGATCACCTCGAAAGAAGGCTTTGAAAGCTACACGAGCGGCCACTCCGTCACGGTCAGCTTCGTTGTCGCAAAGGCTTACGGCGTCACCGTTTCCGCGGGCGACGGTCTGACCCTCGGCGATGCAACGATCACGGCTGCGGACGGCGGCTATCAATACAGCTACACCTTCAACATGATCGACGGCGCCGTCACCATTACCGTCACAGTCGCAAAGAGACTGACATCTGATAGGTATTGGGCCATCGGTAGTAGTGACCTTGACTTTGCTTGGGAATGGATCGATCTCACCGGAATCGACAACGACGATAGCCGTAATGCTGGTGGTAAAGTCCTTGTCCGCTTCTATGATGTCACCACCTTGAGCGATGATGAGATCCAGAGCAAAGACTTCTCCTTGGTTGAGCCCTATCTGACCTTTGAGCACACTGGCTTCGGCGGCGTTGCTTGGAATGCTTTGGATCAACATATTCAAACGAAGTGGGGCGGTCAGAGGCCTGAACTTCTCAAACTTGTCCTTGCCTTCGAACTTGTGCCCACCGCAAGCAAGGCTGCGCTTGGCTACACCAACTCCAACCTGTATTATGCGACGACCAACAGCCGCAATCCGAGCACGGAGCGCGGAGTTAAGATTTACGATTACCGTAAGACGGACGAACCCGCACCCAACGACGCGCAGGTTGAAGTTGAGGGCGGCGGCAACATCGCTATTGCCCGTAAGTTCGGCACAGAAGGTGCAGGCGGCGCATTCAAGGAAGGCAGCGGCATTTCCTATGTCAAGCTCAGGATCTGGGATAAGGATAATCCCTCTACAACAGGCACTATCTACATGAAGAAGGTGGGGAACGATATTTACTTCTTCAAGACAGCTGATGAAACCGATCCTGCGGCAGGAGTTGTAACGGCAGGTGGATATACCGGTGCGTACCTGTTCGTCGATCCCTTCAACGCGGCAATTACAAAACTCCTCGGTACGCAACCCGGGTTTGAGAACTTCGACATCAGAGAGCCCGAGAAGTGGGTCATGAAGACAGTTGCCGTCTCCGACGGCACCCGTTATAGCGGTAACGGGGAGAGCGGGGAAGTGACCTATCATTTGAAACGCTACACGTTTGACGCAAACGGCGGCACAGGGGATGCTCCTGTCTTTGACGCCAACAGCATAACATACGATTCGGCTACGAAGAAGTACAGCCTGACGTTGCCTCAAAACAGCTTCACCGCACCCGAAGGACAGGAATTCAAGGGTTGGAAGATTGTGGTCGAAGGCATCACGGATCAGGACGAAGCGATTTATCGTCCCGGTGATACGATCACTTTCTCTCCCAACTACCTCTGCAAGATTACCGCGCAGTGGGGCGCTCCCTCCGCCGCCGAACCCACCCTCAGCAACTGGGCGGCAAATGGTTTTACCCAAGAGGGTTCGTCTGTGTATTTTACGCTTACCGCTACGGCACAGAATTATACGCAAGATATCGCTAATCAACTGACGTTTGAAGGAGTAGATAATTCTTATACGGTTGAAGCTCCGATTGTCGCAAATTATGCAGATAATACGTTGACGCTTAAGATTGAAGTATCTGCACTTCCTGCAAAGAATACTGCTTTTTCGCATTGGTTAGTTGTGAATCTTAAACTCAATGGAGAGAAGATTGACGATCCTGTATGTGCGGTTACGAGTAATGAAGGGGAAACAATAATCTACAACGGCTATTTGTATCGGATGAGATATACCGGAAATAAAGTACCGTACATCATGGTATATGATCCTACCTTTACAAACTGGCAAGATAAGGGTATTACGAATGAAGGCGGAGCACTTTACCTTACATTCACCGTAACAACATCTGCAGATTACGGAACCGAAGTCGCAAACAAGATTCAGTTTGTAGCGTGGGATGGAGAACGGTCGTCTCCTGCCACAATTAAAGCTCCTGTTACTGCTACGTTTGCTAATGGGACTTTGACCTTAAAAGTTAAAATCTCCGACATTCCGTCTCAGAATTCCGGATATTTAACGAGATGGTGGAAAATACGGTTCATGTTTGGAGATAAGTGGATTGAACCGATTGGAGCGACAACATCGGGTACCCGTTCAGGCTCCCTTGATGGCTATACGTATGATGTTAGTAGATCAACTTCAAATGGGGCTGGCCAAACGGTTACATTCATTATGATTACACAGAGTTGATGTATAGACTCTTGTAACAACAAACAAAAAGATGTCTTCCTTATTTTGGAAGACATCTTTTTGTTTGTCTTTCGCCGCCTCAGTCGCTGCGCCGTGGTCCTACAATCCGCCCGTCCCGCGTCCTCCGCGTCATCCTTCGGCTTCGCCTCAGGATGACGCGGAGAAGAGCGACAGGATGACGCGGGGGCGGGTCAGAATGACCGAAATTCTCACTTCCAGAGGGTGTCGGGGTCGAAGCCGTAGGTTTGCACGACCTCGACGAGGGGGCTGTTGGCGATGTCCTGCGGCGTGACGAGCGGGCCGCCCGTCGGGTCGAGGTCGTACCCTGCATTCAGAAATGCTTGCCAGACGAGGTGGGCGCAGTGTGTCGAGGTCGGTTTTCTCCCGTTCGCGCACTGGTCTTTCGGCATAAAAAACCCGACAAAGACGTTATATTCCAGCCCTGTGAGCTCCTCCTCCGCCCGCGCCGCGATCTCCGCTCGCTCCTCCTCCGTCTTATCCTTCAACCTCAGGACGAGGAAGTTCGTGGATTTACGGAACCACTGCAAGCCGTGTGAGACGGAACTCGGCTCTCCGATCGATGTCGATTCGAGGGTGAGCCCCTGCACTCCGTCGACAACGAGCGCGGCGTGCCCGTGCCGCCATCCGAAGAGGTGGGTCGTCGAGGTCAGGATGATGTCCCCCGCCTCGAGCGGTACCATCGGGGCGAGGAAGCTCCCGCCCGTGTCGGGATCGAGCTGATAGTCATGTGGCGTGATGGGGGTGAGGTACTCATGCCTGATCTGCCCTTGGAAGAAGAAAGCGTCCTGAAAGGCGGCAAGCTCATTGCGAGCCGTCCTGTCCGCTCCCGCACGGCTCAGTCCCGTCTGGCGGTAGATGGTATCATAGTCCTCATCCGTCCAGATTTCCTTTTTGATGAGATCGCTGAGGTCGATTTTTTCGTAAGAGGGGACATAGCGGGCGCCCGACTCGCACAGGCTGTCCCTCAGGAGCAGGTAGTTGCCGAAGACCGTCACTGCGAGGCAGAGCACCATGCAGACGGACAGCACCGCCGTCCCTATTTTCCCCCGACGTCTTTTTTGATTCATCTTATTCAGTATATCCCATTTTTCCGCGGCTGTCAAGTTGATTTTCTTTTTCATATGATGGAAAGACGGGGAAACCCGAATCATCTACAGGAAAAGGATAAAAATCATGTGTAATTGCAATAACGGCTTGGCTTCCGCCTTGAATCATCTCTTCGGACCTTCCTGCGGCTGCAACAACAGTCTTGCGAATGCGGTGAATAACCTCTTCGGCAGCCCCTGCTGCAACAACGGCAACTGGAACAACTTCTCGAACGGCTTCATCAGCGGCATCAACGCCGTAAACGCCTCCAACGGCGGCTGCGGCTGTAATAACAACAATAACGGCTGCGGCTGTAACAACGGCAATAACGGCAACAACGGCTGCGGGTGCAACGGCGGATTCGACCCTTATTATGCACAGCAGTACGCGCTCGGCCCCTATGCACAGGGCGGCTGCGGCTGTAACGGTACCTTCTGATCGGGAAGGGGGCGTCGCTGCGGCGGCGCCTTTCCTTTTCCAAGAATTTTTCTCCTTTTTTGCTTGCCAAAGCCTCGTTGCGGTGTTATAATAATCGGCGGACGGCAAGTGAGGAGCATATGAAAAAGAGAAAGGGGCAAAAGGTCGTAACAGGGGAAAAAAAGAAGCGGTTTTCTTTCAAAAAGCCGACAAAGCGTCAGGTCTGCAAGTTTTTACTGAATTTACTGTTCATCGTCGTCGGGAACGCGATCACGGCGGCGGCATCGGCATTTTTCATCGTCCCGAACGGCTTTGTCATGGGCGGGACGACGGGTCTCGGCATCTTCGTGAGGAATATCCTCTCGCAGAACGCCTCTGTCAGTCCGACCGTTGAAGAATGGGCGGTCCAGATTACGGTCTATGCCGCAAACATCTTCCTCTACGTCCTCGGCGCTATCTTGCTCGGCAAGCAGTTCGCCGTCGCGACGGGCGCGGGGACCTTCCTGTACCCCACCTTCCTCTCGCTCTATACGCCACTGCAAGAGAAATATTTCGAGCACGCGCAGCACGGTATCGGCGCGGGCGGGGAATTCGGCAGTCCGCTCTTTGCGATGCTCTGCGGGGCACTCCTCTTCGGGCTCGGCATCGGACTCGTCTTCCGTGTGGGGGCGAGCACGGGCGGCACGGACATCCCGCCGCTCATCTTCAAGAAATTCTTCAATGTCCCCGTCGGCGTCACGATGTGGATCGTGGATCTGAGCATCGTCGCCCTCAACCTCATCGCCGCCGACATCAACGCGGTGCTCTACGGCGTCTTTATCACAATGATCTCCGCCGTCGTCGCGGAGAAGGTCTCCCTCGTCGGCATGAACAAGATACAGGTGAAGATCGTGTCCCTCCATTATAAAGAGATCCGAGACATGATCATGATCAAGATCAGCCGCGGCGTGACGGTGCTCTACGGCCAGACGGGCTATCTCAAACAGCCCTGCCATATGCTGCTCACCGTCATCTCTTCCCGCCAGCTCGTCACCCTCAAATCCGAAGTGCAGAAGATCGACCCCAACGCCTTCATGACGATCAGCGTCGTCTCCGAAGTACGCGGCAAGGGGTTCCATACGGAGGGCGTTGATTTCCTCATGCCGCAGGAGGAGGATGATCCGCCCATGCCCGTCGAGGATCCCGAGGACGACGGAACGTCCGCGGCGGTATGAGTTCAAAAAACTCTTTACTTTTCGGCGGGTTTGTGGTATAATCCTTAAAAAGAGAACAGGGGGAGCTTTATGCGCTGTTTGTATTGTAATTGCACGGAGAGCAAGGTCATCGATTCCCGCTCTGCGGACGATGACAGAAGCATACGCCGCCGCAGGGAGTGCATCGGCTGCGGCAGAAGATTCACGACGTACGAAACGATCGAGATCTCGCCCATCCTCGTCGTCAAATCGGACGGGACGCGGCAGGCGTTCGACGTCACCAAGATCAGGCAAGGCATCATCAAGGCGTGCGAGAAGACCAGCGTCCCCCTCGATAAGATCGACGCACTCGTCGACGACATCGCAAAGCGCGTCTACAATTCCATGGAGCAGGAGATTACATCCAAACAGATCGGCGAAATGGTCATGGAGGGGCTCAAAGAGCTCGACGAGGTCGCCTATGTGCGCTATGCGTCCGTGTACCGTTCCTTCAAGGACATTTCCTCGTTCATGATCGAGCTCCAGCGCATGATGGAGAAAAAGAGCGGGGACGGCGAATAAACCATGAAAAAAACTGTCAAAGTCGGCGGCGTCGTCCTCGGGGACGGCAGAATCGCCGTACAGAGCATGGCAACGACGAAGACGGGCGACGTGGAACAAAGCGTCGCCCAAATTCTGCGCCTCGAAGAGGCGGGTTGCGACATCGCACGCGTCGCCGTGCTCGATGAAGTGGACGCCCTCGCCATTCCAAAGATCAGAGCGTCGGTCGGCATTCCCATCATCGCGGACATCCATTTCTCCGCGCGGCTTGCAGTGCTCGCCGTCGAGAACGGGGCGGATAAACTCCGTATCAATCCCGGGAATATCGGCGGGGAGCGGGAGATCGCCCTCGTCGCCGACTGCGTGAAGGCACACGGGATCCCCGTCCGCGTCGGATCGAACACGGGGAGTATCGAGAAAGAATTCTATGACAAATACGGCAGGAGCGCGAGATCGCTCGTCGAGAGCGCTCTCAAAAGCGTCTCCCTGCTCGAAAAGCACGGCGTCAGGGACATCGTGATCTCCGTCAAGGCGTCCGATGTGCCGCTCACCGTTGCGGCATATGAAATGCTCGCCGCGCGGACAGATCTGCCCCTGCATATCGGCGTGACGGAGGCGGGCGGCGGCCAGCTCGCCGTCGTCAAGAGTGCAGTCGGCATCGGGAGTCTTCTTTTGAAGGGGATCGGCGACACGATCCGCGTCTCCCTTTCGGACGATCCCGTCAAGGAAGTCATCGCGGCGCACGACATTCTCCGCGCCTGCGGGATAGAAAAGAACTTCGCAGAGATCGTCTCCTGTCCCACCTGCGGCAGGTGTATGTATGACTGTGCGGGGCTCGCGGCACGGGCGAGGGAACTCGTCAAAGACTGCAAAAAGCCCCTGAAGATCGCCGTCATGGGGTGTGTCGTCAACGGCCCCGGGGAGGCAAGGGGGTGCGATCTCGGCATCGCGGGCGGCAAGGAGTACTGCCTTCTCATGGAGGGCGAAACAATGCAGAAGATTCCCGTCGCGGAGGCGGAAACCCGCTTCCTCGCGCGGCTCAAGGAACTGATTTCATGAAGAGCAAAGAATTTTTGGGGGAGATCAGGCGTGCGGAAGCGCTCCGCCGCGCCGTTCTCAAAAAAATAGAAGTCGAGGGGAACCTCGTCACCTTTCAGCTGGTCACCGACCTGAACTATACCGCGGAGGACACCGCCTATGCCTCCGAAGTCGCCGCCCGCTACGTCCCTTCGGGGTTCACGGCACGGGCGAAGATTACAAAATCCCTGCCGAGCGAGGAGGGGATCCGCCGCGCTGTCGCAGATATATTGAGGACCCGCTTTCCCGCCGCTGCGGCGTTCGTCCTGCCCGATGAGATCGCTGTCACCCTCGACGGGCACGGGGGGAGATTCGTGATCCCCGCGGACGAGAACGACAGGGCGCTTCTGACGGCAGACGGCGCGCTCGACACCGTACATACAGAGCTCGAGCGTATGTTCTGCGGGTCATGGTATGGCGAATTCCGCTTTTTGCAGCGCTCAAAGGGGGAGATCGAGACGCAACTCCCGCCCGAGGAGCGGATCCTCGCCCCCCGTTTCTTCCCCGTATGCAGGTATGAAGCAATCGACGGCGCCTCGCCGCAGCGGGCGATCTATATCGCAGACCTCACGAAGGAGGCGAGCGGCATCACTGTCTGCGGCACGGTCTCTTATATCGAGGAACGCACGACGAAGACGGGAAAGCCATATTTCTCGGTCACCCTCTCGGACGGAACGGGGAGTTTGCGCTGTTCCTACTTCTCCCGTAAGACGACGGTCGAAAAGGTCCGTGCGGTCAAAGCGGGGGACAGTATCTGCCTCACGGGGGAAAACGAGATCTTCAACGGCTCGCTCACCTTCCGAGCGAGGCATCTCGACCGCGGCGCCCCGCCCGACGGGTTCGTCCCCGAGGGGAGACCCGCCCGCCCCGTTCCCATGCAGTATCGGGCAGTCGTACCCTCTCCCGCGACCGATCTCGTGCAGGGGATGATGTTTTCGGACGGTGCACCGCTCCCGCAGGCGGCGCTCGAAAAGACATTTGTCGTCTATGACCTCGAGACGACGGGACTCAGCACGACGCCGAGCAACGGCATGGACCGTATCATCGAGATCGGCGCCGTGAAGATCACAGAGGGCAAGATCAGGGAGAAATTCTCCACCTTCGTCGCCTGTCCCGTCAGGCTCTCGGGCGAGATCGTAAAGCTCACGGGGATCACAGACGAGATGCTCGTCGGCGCCCCCCCGATCTCGGACGTCATCGCAGATTTCTACAAGTTCTGCGACGGCGCAGAGCTCGTCGCCCATAACGGGATCATGTTTGACAGCAAATTCATCCGCTATTATGGGGAGCAGGAGGGATTCATCTTCGATCACCGCCAGCACGATACCCTCAACCTCGCACAGGAGAACCTCCGCCTCAGCAACTACAAGCTCGACACGATCGCAGATCACTTCGGCTTTACGTTCAACCATCACAGGGCATACGACGACGCCTTCGTCACGGCGAAGATCTTCCTCGAACTCCTCCGCATCAAAGGCTCGGTCTGATTTTCCCGTCCCGCCGCCCCCCTTGGCGCCTGTCCCTTGGCGCCCCCGCGTCCTACGGTCATCCTGCCCCGCGCGTATTCTACGGTCATCCTGAGCCGCCGCCGCAGGCGGCGTGTCGAAGGATCCCCTCAAACGAAGTCCGCCCCCCCGCGATAAATTCCCCAAAAAAATTTGCCCGAAATGCTTGCAAAATGCGTAAAAATATGTTACAATAAGGTCACTTGATCGATGAAAAGAGATTGAGAGCGGTTCGCCGCTCTCAAATTTCTTTATTTGGGGGACTGTATGAAAGTAAAACCGATCGCCGAAGTCATCGGATTTCTTGAGCCGTATGCCGAGGCGTGCGGCGTGGAGATCGTGGATGCCGCATGGGATCTGAGGGCGAGATCGCTCACCGTCTATATCGACTGCGAGGGCGGGCTCGACATCGTGACCTGCGAAAAGTTCCACCGTGCGATCGACGCCCCGCTCGATGAGCTCGATCCCACCTTCGGGGAAGCCTACACGCTCAACTGTTCTTCCCCGGGTCTCGACCGTCCCTTCAAAACCGAACGGGATTTTGCAAGGCACATCGGCGATAAGGTGGAGATCCATCTCTATGCACCCATCCACGGCGCCAAGTATCACGAGGGGGAGCTTCTCTCTTTCGACGGCGAAACCGTCACCGTGCAGACAGAGAAGGGGGAGCTTGCTTTTCCCTTTGACAAGTGCGCGAAAGTCTGTCTTTTCATCGAAGTTTAACAGGAAAACGATATATAAGGAGAACAATCATGGTCAATAAGGATTTCTTTGCGGCGCTCGCCGATCTGGAGCGTGAAAAGGGTATCAGCGAAAGCGTCTTCATCGATGCGCTCTCGGGCGCGCTCGCTTCCGCATACAAAAAGCAGTTCGAGGACGACACGGGCATTGTAGAGGTAAAGATCTCGCCCGAAAAGAGCACCATCCGCTTCTTTTTGACCCACGTCGTCGTCGAGGGCGACGAAGCGCTCGAGGGGGAGATCACGCTCGAGGACGCTCGGCTCATCAAAAAGAACGCCAAAGTCGGCGACGTGATCTCGGAGGAATTTATCCCCAAGGACTTTTCCCGTATCGCCGCCCAGACGGCAAAACAGGTCATTTTACAGAAGATCCACGAGACCGAGCGCGACAACACCCTCTCCGAGTTCTCCGACAAAGAGGGTGAGCTCATGAGCGGGCTCGTCCGTAAAGTCGATATGAAAAATGTCTACATCGAGCTCGGCAAGGGGCAGATCGAGGGACTCATGCTTCCGCAGGATCAGGTCCCGGGGGAGAAATATGTCCCCGGGGACAGGATCAAAGTCTTTGTGAAACGGGTCAAGAGCGGCGGCAGAAACGCTCAGGTGCTCGTCTCCCGTTCCTCTTCGGGGCTCGTCAAGCGTCTCTTCGAGGAGGAAGTTCCCGAGATCAAGCAGGGGCTCGTCATCGTCAAAGCGATCTCCCGTGAGGCGGGACACAGGACGAAGATGGCGATCTACTCCGAAGATCCGAGAGTGGATGCCGTCGGCGCGTGCGTCGGCAACAAGGGCGCCCGCGTCAACGCTGTCGTGCAGGAGCTCGGCGGCGAAAAGATCGACATCATCCTCTGGAGCGAGAATCCGCTCGAATTTATCGCGAAAGCGCTCTCCCCCGCGACGGTCATCTCCGTCACGCAGCTCGGAGAGAAGTCCGCGATCGCGGTCGTGCCCGACGATAAACTCTCACTGGCGATCGGCAGAGACGGTCAGAACGCCCGTCTCGCGGCAAGGCTCACGGGCTGGAAGATCGATGTCAAGAGCGAGAGCGCCGCGGCGAAACTCAATCTCGGCGACGATAGTCCCGCCGACGGGGAGGAATAATGCCCGCCGAGAAAAAAATTCCCATGCGGACCTGTATCGCGTGCAGGCAGGAAAAGCCCAAGCGCGATATGCTCCGCATCGTCAAGAATGCCCAAGGGGAGATCGGGATCGATTTCTCGGGCAAAGCGGCGGGGCGCGGGGCGTACATCTGCGACAGCGCGGATTGTATCAAACGGCTCCGTAAATACAGGCTCTTGAACAAAGCGTTTTCTGCCGACGTGCCCGAGGAGGTCTACCGCGGCATCGAGGAGGAATACGGTGCAAAATAAAGCGGCGAATTATTTGGGGCTCGCGCGGCGGGCGGGGAAACTCACCTTGGGCGTGAACGCCTCTGAGACCGTAAAAAAGTGTTACTTGCTCGTGGCGGATGTGACCGTCGCGAAGAACTCCCGCAAGGAGATCGAAAAACAGCAAAAGAGGCTTGCCTGCCCCCTCGTTTTTATGGAGGGGCTGGGGGATGCCGTCGGGAAAGCGGGCTGTATGCTCGCCGCAGTACGGGAGGAACATCTCGCCGCGGCGATCTTAAAAGAACTCGGAGAATAGATCGAGGAAGGTAATCAATGGCATACGAGAATATCGAAAAATTGAATTTGCTCATTACGGACAAGGACACCGTCGCCCTGCAGAAGGCGATCGCGGCGAACGAGAAACAGCTCTCCGAGCTCATGAAGAAGATTTCCGAGCTCGAGGCGGCAGTCGCGAAGAAACGTGCCGAAGAGGAGGCGAGAAGGGCGGAGGAAGAACTCCGCCGTGCCGAGGAAGCCGCCCGCGCCGCCGAGGAAGCGGCAAAGGAGGCGGAGCGGGCACAGGCAGAGGCGGAGAAGGCGCCCGAGCCTCCCGCTCCCCCCGAACCTCCCCGCGCGGAGGCCAAAGAGCCCGAGCCCGCCAAGGCAGCGGAGGAGAAGGGGCCCGAAAAGCCCGCTCCCGCTACGGCGAAGCCTACGGCCGCGCCCTCGCCCGCCGCATCGGCTCCGAGGCAGCAAAAACCCCGTCCCGCGGGTCAGCAGGCCACGGGGCAACAGCCGTCCGCGCGTCCCACCTTCCGTCCCGACGCTGCGAAGGGGCAGCAGGGAAGGCCTTCCTATACAAATCCCAATCCCAACCGTACGGACGCGAGACAGCAGGGAAGACAGCCCTATCCGCCCCGTCCGCAGGGCACGGGCACGAGACCCCCGATGGGCGGAAGACCCGCGGGCGGTCCCCGTCCCGTCACGCCGCCCCCCGCGCCCCAGCAGCCGCGCAGGGAGCCGCCTAAAAAATTTGAAAAGACCTTCGTGGAGCGCCGTCCCGTCAATAAGCGGGCGCTCGTCCGCCAGCAGGGCGCGAGCATCGGCGATTTCGACGAGGAGAAGAGCGGCTACCGTAAGGCACGCTTCGGAAAGAAGGGCGCCAAGCGTGAGCGCGAGACGGTCAAGATCGACCACGCCGTCGTCACGAGCAAGGAGATCCCCATCAAGGTCCTTTCCGAGAAGCTCGGCATCTCGGCGGTAGAGATCGTCAAGCGCCTCTTCCGCGAGGGGATCACGAAGACCGTCAACGAATCCGTCGATTACGACAACGCGGCATATATCGCCTTGGAGCTCGGCATCGACCTCGAATATAAGCCTGAAAAGACGGCGGAGGAGGTCCTCATCGAGGTCCACGGCGAGGGGGACGATTCCAACGCAGTCGCCCGTCCGCCCGTCGTCACCGTCATGGGGCACGTCGACCACGGCAAGACTTCGCTCCTCGACAAGATCAGATCCACTAACGTCACGGAAGGGGAAGCGGGCGGCATCACGCAGAGCATCGGCGCCTATACCGTCGATCTCGGCGAGGGCAAACGCATCACCTTTATCGATACCCCCGGCCACGCGGCATTCACGGCCATGCGTGCGAGGGGGGCAAAGGTCACGGATATCGTCGTCCTCGTCGTCGCGGCGGACGACGGCATCATGCCGCAGACGGTCGAAGCGATCGACCATGCCAAGGCGGCGGACGTGCCCATCATCGTCGCCATGAACAAGATGGATAAGACGAACGTGAATCCCGACGCCGTGAAACAGGGACTCATGAAATACGACCTCGTCCCCGAGGAATGGGGCGGCGACGTCATCATCGTACCTGTCTCGGCGAAGACGGGCGCAGGCATCGACGAATTGCTTGAAAATATCTATCTGGAAGCGGAGATGCTCGAACTTCGGGCGGATCCCACGCGGCGCGCCAAGGGCGTCGTCATCGAGGCGAAGCTCGACAAGGGCAAGGGGCCTATGGCGAGCGTGCTCGTCCAGAACGGCACCCTGCACACGGGCGATTATATCGTCTCGGGCACCACGGTCGGCAGAGTCCGTGCGATGTTCGACGATAAGGGCAGACAGGTCAAGGAGGCGGGGCCCTCCGAGGCCGTCTCCGTGCTCGGGCTCGAGGATGTCCCGGGGGCGGGCGATACGATCTTTGCGGTCGATCAGGCGCTCATGCGTAAACTGCAGGAGGAGAGAAAGACCAAGGAGCGTGAATCCATGATCCGCGAGATGAAGAAGACGTCGCTCGACGATCTCTTCAAGGATGTATCGGACGGGACGCTCAAGACCCTTAATGTCATCGTCAAGGGCGATGTGCAGGGTTCCGTCGAGGCGGTGAAGGGTTCCCTCGAGAAACTCTCCAACGAGGAAGTTAGCATCAAGATCATCCATGCGGCGGCGGGCGCGATCACCGAGAGCGACATCATGCTCGCAGACAGCGCGAACGCGATCGTCATCGGCTTTAATGTCCGTCCCGACAGCAAGAGCAAGACCCTCGCCGAGCGTTCCCACGTCGACGTCAGGCTGTACCGTATCATCTACGAGCTGCTCGACGACATGGAGGCGGCGCTCAAGGGAATGCTCTCTCCCAAATATCGGGAAGTGTATATGGGCAAGGCGGAGGTCAGGGAGACCTTCCGTATCACGGGCGTCGGCACCGTTGCAGGCTGCCTCGTCGTGGAGGGGAGACTCGTCCGCGGCGGAAAGCTCCGTATTTACCGTGACAACGTCATGATCGTCGAGGGCAACGTCAAGACCCTCAAGCACTATAAGGACGAAGTGAAAGAGATGGCGGCGGGCATGGAATGCGGCTGTGCGATCGACGGCTTCAACGAGATCAAGATCGGCGACTATATCGAGTGCTATGTGATCGAGGAGATCAAACAATGACAAAACGGACAGACCGGCTGGATAGCGAGTTCCGCAGAGAGATCTCCGCGATCATCTCGGGGCCGCTGAAAAATAAGGAACCTGAGCTCTCGGGCATCATCTCGGTGACCGAAACGGACGTCGCGCCCGATCTCAAGACCGCAAAAGTTTACATCAGCATCTATGCCGATGAGGACAAGAAGGCCCGTTCCTTTGCGATCCTGAAAGAGAATGCGGGATTCGTGCGCAGGGAGCTCTCCAAAGTCATGCGGATGCGTACCGTTCCGATGCTCACGTTTCTGATGGACGGGAGCATGGAGTACGGCTCCAAAATGGATGAGCTCTTTGCAAGCATTCACAAGGATGAAACATGAACACCGTTGAGGAAATCGTAAGAGTACTCAAAAACTTAAAAAGCGCGGCGATCTTCACGCATATGCGCCCCGACGGAGATACGCTCGGGAGCGCGCTTGCCCTCCGCCGCGCTCTTTCTATGCTCGGCATCCGCTGTGAGGTCCTCTCCGAGGGGGAGATCCCCGCGCGCTTCGCCTTCCTCGACGACGTCAGGGAGATCAGAAGGACACCCTCGTTCGACGCGGAGGCGTATATCCTCATGGACGTGAGCGCGGAGAACCGTCTCGGCGAGCTCCAGAGCCTTTTCCGCAGGAGCGGGCGGAGGATCACGGTCAATATCGATCACCATGTCTCCAATCCCCGTTTCTGCCGCTATAATTTCGTGCGCGAACGCGCCGCGAATTGCGAGAACATCGCAGAGATCATCTCCCGTCTCGGCATAAAGCCCGATCGGGCGATGGCGGAATGCCTCCTCATGGGGCTGGTGACGGACTCGGGCTCCTTCTCTCACAACGACGTGACGGGCTCGACCTTCCGTACCGCCGCGCTCTGTGCAGACGCGGGCGCGGACGTGAGCAGGATCACCTACGAAGTCTTTAAGAAGCAGACCAAGGCACGGGCGGAGTTCTACGCCTCTGTCATCTCCCGTATCCGTTATTTTCTCTCGGACAGGCTCGCCGTTGCGATCGTTCCGATGGAACTCATGAAAAAGTACGGCGTGGGGCAGGACGCCACGGAGGGGATCGTGGATTTCGCCCTCGACATCGACGCCGTGGAGGTCAGCGTCTGCCTCATGGAGGTCAAACGTGGGCAATTCAAGTGCTCCTTCCGCTCCAAACGGGTGAACGTCAACGAGATCGCCCGCGTGTTCGGGGGCGGCGGACACGTCCTCGCGGCGGGCTGTATGTTCTTCGGCGAGACAGAGGAAGTGCTCGACCGCCTCTCCTTCACCGTCTCCCAATATTTAGAGCCATGACAGGATTCATCAACATCGATAAACGGGAGGGAATCTCCTCTACATATTGCGTGAACCGTATCAAGCGTCTGTCAAAGACGCCGTGCGGGCACATGGGCACGCTCGACCCCCTCGCGGAGGGCGTCCTGCCCGTCGGGATCGGCAATGCGACCCGCCTCTTCGACTACTTCCTCGGCAAGCAAAAAACCTATCTCGCCCGCTTCCGCTTCGGGTGGACGACGGACACCCTCGATCGCGAATCCGAACCGAGGTTTGCGGGCATGGTACCCTCAAAATCCGCCATCGAGGAAATTTTACCCAATTTTACGGGGGAGATCGAACAGCGTCCGCCCCTCTTTTCCGCGATCTGCGTGGACGGGAAACGGGGCTATGAACTCGCCCGAAAGGGGAAGGACGTGGAACTCTCCGCAAGGCTTGTCAACATCTTCTCCCTGACCCTCAACGGGCAGACGGCGGAGGATGAATTTGAATTTTCGGTCACCTGCGGGAAGGGGACATACATCCGCTCCCTCGCAAGGGACCTCGGCGAAGCGCTCGGAACGGGCGCATACATGACGAAACTCGTCCGTACGGCGAGCGGTCCCTTCGTCCTCGGCAATGCCGTCCCGCTCGATCTCCTCACGGCGGAGAATCTCGGGGATTACCTCATCCCGACGGAGAGCGTTCTGCCCTTTGCGCGGCTCGACGTCACGGACGAACGCTTCTTTCACGGCGTCCCCGTCCCCGTGCAGAGCGAGGACGGCGTCTATAAGCTGTACCGTGAAGGGGCCTTCTACGGCATCGGCATCGCGGAGGGGGGACTGCTCCGTCCCGACAAAAAGTTATGCTGATCATCAACTGTCACTTCCCCGAGGGCCCGACCTCATGCCCCCTCCCGAGGAGGGGGGCAGGGGAGTGGGAAACAGCCGACTCTCCCCATACGGAATATTCCCTCGTCTTGGGCGGCTTCGACGGACTGCATCTCGGGCACCGTACTCTCCTTGCCGCGGCGAAGCAGCGGGGGCTCCCCATACTGCTCACGACGATGTTCGGCGGGAAGGGGAAGGTCCTCTTTACCCGTCGGGAGCGGCGGAAGATCTTTTCCGAGGCGGGCGTGGACGTCCTCTGTGAGATCGATCTCGATGAAACGCTCCGTGCGATGCCCGCCGCGGAGTTTGCAACAAAGCTCTTTTCCCGCTTTCGGATCGGGGCGGTGTATTGCGGCGAGGATTTCCGCTTCGGGAAGGATGCCCTCGGCACGCCCGACCTTCTCAAGACATATACGGACCGCCCTGTCACCGTCCTCGGGACCGTGAAATATCTCGCCCCCGAGAGCGGACGGACGCGGAAGTTCTCCGCCACGGCCTGCAAAAACTATCTCAAAGCGGGAGATCTGCCCCGACTCAACGCCTGTCTCTCTTCTGAAGGGGAGGCGCTCGGCAGCGGGGCGTACTTCGTACAGGGCATTGTGGAGCACGGACGGGAGGTGGGGCGTACTTATGGATTCCCCACCCTCAACCTCACCCCTCCGCCCGAGAAACTGCTCCCGCCCGACGGCGTGTACGGGGGGATGTGTGAGACGCCGTATGGGAATTTCCCGACGATCGTCAACATCGGTGCCCGACCGACGTTCGGCGTGGAGGGACGCAAGATCGAGGCATATCTCGACGGCTTCTCGGGCGATCTGTACGGCGCGTCCGTACGCATCTATCCGACGGAATTTTTTCGTTCCATCCAAAAATTTTCGGGGGCGGACGCACTCAGAATACAGCTTCAAAAGGACATTGCAAGACTCAGGGAGAGGTACAGATGATAAAATTCGGACCGAGCGGCAACTGCGAAAGTTTTTATGCCGCGGGATATGAACACACGGAGGATTCCGCACGCTTTGTGAAGGAGCACGGGCTCGATTGCTTCGAATACTCCTTCGGGCGCGGCGTGCGTATGACAGAAAAAAAGGAGGAGAGCATCCGCGCTGCATTTGAAGCGGCGGGGGTGGAGATCTCCGTCCATGCACCCTATTTCATCAATTTCGCCAATCCCGACGACGAAATGGCGGCAAAATCGTACGGCTATGTCCTCGATAGCGCTAAAGCTGCAAGGGCAATGGGGGGGAGACGCGTCGTTTTCCACCCCGCCACACAGGGCAAGGAGACCCGCGATGCCGCCTTTTCCCGTGCCCTCGACAGAATCAGGATCCTCCGCGACCATATCTATCAAAACGGCCTCGAAGATATGATCTTCTGTCCCGAGACGATGGGGAAGATCGCCCAGATCGGCACCGTGGAGGAGATCGCAAAGATCTGCGCCGTCGATCCCGTCTTTACACCCTGTGTCGACTTCGGCCACGTCAACGCCCGCGAGCAGGGGAGCCTGAAAACGGTGAAGGATTATGAGGACTGCATCGGCATTCTCCTCGGGGAACTCGGCGAGGCGCGGATGAAACACTTCCATGTGCACTTTTCCAAGATCCAGTACGGCGCGAAGGGGGAGATTCGCCACCTCACCTTTGAGGACACGGTCTATGGCCCCGAGTTCGCCCCGCTCGCCGAAGCGCTCGTCCGCCTCGGCCTCGAACCCTACATCGTCTCCGAATCCGCGGGCACCCAGACCGAGGACGCCATGGCGATGAAGGCGATGTATTTCGGAATCAAACATTGACCCTTTCCTGCCCGCGTCATTCCGGCCCGCGTGCCACGGTCATCCTGCCCCGCGTTCCATGGTCATCCTGAGCCGCGTTCCACGGTCATCCTGAGCCGCCGCCGCAGGCGGCGTGTCGAAGGATCCCATCAAACGGAGTCCGACCCTTGCCCCGCGCGCCCAGGCCCTCCGCGTCATCCTGAGACAGTGAGCATTACGAAGTCCGAACGGCAATTTTCGAAGGATCCCGAAGAACGGAGTCCGACAAAGCTCCTCCCTTCCCCTGCGTCATCCTGAGGGCGAAGCCCGAAGGATCCCCTCAAACGGAGTCCGACAAAGCGCCTCCCTGGGGAGGAGCTGGCGAGGCGTAGCCGAGACTGAGGTGGGGATCTTGGTCCCCTCATAGGGGAGCTGGCGCCGAAGGCGGCTGAGGGGTTTTAAAACCCTATCCCCCGCTACGCGGGGACTGTCTCGCGCGAGTGGATTCTCGCATTACTTCGCACTTCGTGCTCGTGCCGCCCTTAGTCCACCAAATACGTGCGGGCGGGGCGGTCAGCATTTGCCCGCACATATGGGCAAATGCCTTCGAATTTTGCGCGAAAGGTTCACTGGACCTTTCGCAGAACGTAAAATTCTACCCTAAAAGGGGTAGCAAGACACCCCCCTCAGTCGCCTGACGGCGCCAGCTCCACCCCCGCAGGGGCAGCCGGGATTCATCTCTCATTTTTTACTCTACCCGTCTTTCTTTTTTCTCTTTTCATCGACAAAGCCTCTTTTGTACCACGTGACTATCGCGTGGGTTTCGTTTAACCAAAAAAGGGGCGGCCTTCTGTGAAAGAAGGCCGCCCCTTTTGGATTTAGGTAATCGTGAGACCCAATACCACCCCGGCAAGTTTTTTATTTCTTGACAGTATAGCAACAACGATAATCGGGAAAATGAACACTCCCAAAATCAAGAGCAAGAGCCAAACAAGGCCACCGCCCTGCCTCTGTCCGTCCGATTCGACATTTCGGTAATTATTGACGCAAAATACCGCACATCCGTCGGTAATTCCCCAGACAAGCAAGCATATCGTATAGATAATCGATACATATGGAATTATGATACCCAGCGCGGGCAAGGCGAAGTAAAGCGTGAGACCGACGGCGCAAAAAATCAAAGAGATTATGGTATAAATTTTGCCTCTCTTTTTGATCGTGGCCAAAATATCTTGTTTTTCTTCTTCGGTCAAATTGTTCATTTGTTACCTCCTCAAGTAGAATATGTTATTATTATAATCTCAGAATCTGAGAATGTCAAGCAAAAATTCTCAGATTTTGATATTTTTTTGATATGGAACAGAATAGGAAGGTGGACTTTCCAAAAAATCTAAAAATGCTTCGGAATGCAAGAGGGGTGGGGCAGAGGGAACTCGCTGCTCTCATGCATACTACATTAAAATCGATCTCTCATTGGGAAACGGGTTATAGCGAGCCCTCCATTTATCAACTGATACTTTTGGCAGATTTTTTTGACGTAACTTTGGATGATTTGGTCGGAAGAGAGGGTTAAATTCAATCATTCCCATAAAAACCGTTGACGAATGTGCCCCGTTTTGGTATAATATGGCTATGATTGCGGAAAAATTACGCAAACTATATGATAACAGTGGCGCGGATGCCCTCTTTATCGAATGCGATTTCCTCAGGAGATACCTGACGGGGTTCTATTCGACGGACGGCTATGTCATCCTCGACGGAACGGGTTGCAAATTTGTCGCAGACCCCCGTTATTTCGAGGCGGCGGAGAAGCGGCTCGCGGGGAGCGCGGTCGAGGTCGTCGCGGGGTCCTATCCCGAGGCAATGGCTCTCATTGCGGGGAAAAAGACGCTCGGCGTGCCTTTCCCGTTTATGGACGCGGCGGCATATGTGCGGCTCTCCAAGTCCCATACCCTCACCGACTGTATGCCCGCCCTCCGCGGTGCCATGATGTATAAATCCGAGGAAGAGCTCGCCCTCATCCAAAGGGCGTGCACGATCGCAGAGGATGCACTCCTCTCCGTTCTCCCCGAGTTCAAAGAGGGGATGCAGGAACGGGAAGTCGCCGCTCTGCTCGAATACAGAATGCGGCAGCTCGGGGCGAGCGGGACCTCTTTCGAGACGATCTGCGCGTTCGGAGAGAACGGCAGCGTACCCCATTATGAGACGGGGGACAGGGCGCTCCGCTTCGGCGATCCCGTGCTCATCGACTATGGCTGCAAGGTGGAGGGGTATTGCTCCGACTGCACCCGTACCTTCCTCTTCGGCGACGATAAACAGCACGAAGAATTCAAGAAAATTTACGAATATGTCCTCACCGCGCATCAGCTTGTTAAAGAGCACACCGTCGCGGGGATGACGGGGCGGGAGGCGGACGCGATCGCCAGAGACTACCTCAAAGAGAAGGGGCTCGACAAGTATTTCACCCATTCCTTGGGGCACGGCATCGGTTTGCAGATCCACGAATATCCCGTTCTTTCCCCCCGCAGCGAGGAAAAACTTGCAGACGGCATGGTTTATTCCGATGAACCCGGCGTGTACCTTGCAGGGCAGCTCGGGATCCGTATCGAGGACAGTATGTACATGGAGGGCGGCAAGACGCATTCCTTCATGTCAAAAACACAGAAAAATCTATTGGTTTTGTAATAAAGGAGAATCGAGTTATGGCACAGATCATGGCAGGCGACATCAGAAAGGGCACGACGTTCGAATACAAGAGCGGCGTCTACACCGTCACCGAATTCCAGCACGTCAAGCCCGGCAAGGGCGCAGCGTTTGTCCGTACGACGCTCAAGAACGTTGTCACGGGACAAGTCCTCACGGATGAAACGTTCAACCCCTCCACAAAGCTCGAGACGGCGGAAGTGGAGACGAAGAAACTCCAGTATTCCTACACGGACGGCGAGTTCTACTACTTCATGGATATGGATACCTATGAGCAGACCGCGCTCAATTATTCGCAGGTCGAGGACGCGCTCAAATACATCCGTGAGACGGATATGGTCACCGTGAAATTCCTCTACGGCAACGCTTTCTCGGTCGAGCCCGAGAACTTTGTCGAACTCAAAGTCATCGAGGCGGAGCCCGGCGTCAAGGGCAATACGGCGACCAACGTCACCAAGGCGGCGAAAGTGGAGACGGGCGCTGTGTTCCAGGTCCCCATGTTCGTCAACGAGGGCGACACGATCCGTATCGACACCAGAACGGGCGAGTATATGTCGAGGGTGTGAGTTATTTTCGAACGATTTCTTTGCTCGTCACCCCCCTTGCCCACCCCTTGAGGCGGAGCAACGCGTTCTGCGAAAGGTCCAG
>CANQLW010000015.1 GCA_947624805.1 uncultured Clostridia bacterium
AAATAATGTGCCTTAGGCGGAATTCACTTCCGCCGTGGGCGACTCAATTTGCCGAACCCCTTCGGCTTAATGTCCTCCCGAGCGAATGAGAGGATGACCCAAGAGGACAAAAACGTAATTTTCCTCGAACGTATTTATTTGCGAGCAACACCCCTTCCGTCACGGCGAAGCCGTGACACCCACCCCTCAAGGGGT
This sequence comes from uncultured Clostridia bacterium, assembly GCA_947624805.1. Classification (GTDB taxonomy): domain Bacteria; phylum Bacillota; class Clostridia; order Christensenellales; family Borkfalkiaceae; genus Gallimonas. The sequence continues at coordinate 196 of CANQLW010000015.1, forward strand.
GGGCAAGGGGGGTTACGAGCAAAGAAATCGTTCGAAAAAACATATTAAGGAGTTTTTATGTCATTATACAGTGCAAAGGTCATGGACCATTTCAGAAACCCCCGCAATGTCGGCGTCATCGAGGATCCCGACGGCGTCGGTGAGGTCGGCAACGCCAAGTGTGGCGACATCATGAAGATGTACATCAAGGTCGAAAACGGCATCCTCGTCGATGTCAAGTTCGAGACCTTCGGCTGCGGCAGTGCGATCGCGTCGAGCTCGATGGCGACGGAGATGATCAAGGGCAAGACCTTACAGGAAGCCCTTCTTCTCACCAACCAAGCCGTCGCAGAGGCCCTCGACGGGCTCCCCGCCTATAAGATGCACTGCTCCGTGCTCGCCGAAGAGGCGGTACAGGCGGCGATCCGTAACTATTACGAGACCCACGGCATCCCCTACGACGAAAAGGACTTCCCCGCGCTCAACCACGGGCACGGCGAGGAGGATGGTGACGGAGAATGATCGTCTCCACGAGGGGGGAATATGCCCTCAGGCTCATGATCGCGCTCGCGGGGAAGCAGGAGTTCTCCCCGCTCAAGGAGATCGCGCTCGGGAACCGTATCCCGCATAAATATTCGGAGAACATCATGACCGCGCTCGCCAAGGCGGGGCTCGTGGAGGGTTCCCGCGGCAAAAACGGGGGGTATCGGCTCACCCGCCCGCCCGAGGCTTACTCCGTCGCCGAGATCATCGCGGCTACGGAGACGAATTTCTTCGTAACGAGCTGCACGCGGGACAGCAGCTGTCCCCATGCCGACACCTGCACGACGCTCCCCGTATGGCGTGCCCTCGACGAGACGGTTCGGGAGTTCCTCTCCCGCTACACCCTCGCCGATCTCCTGCCGAAGGGGTAAAATCAGTTGCACGGCGCCCGAAAATATGCTATACTCGTCAAAAAGGAGACCGCTATGCGTAAATTTCTGACATATTTTCTCTTGACTTTGAGCCTGTTGTCCCTGTGCGCCCTCACGGCGTGCGGCCAAGACGCGACGCCCCCCGACAATAAGGAGCCCGCGGACACATCCGATAAAGTGACCTATACGGTATCGCTCACCTGCGAGGACAACACCGCCCTCTTCAACGGTATCTATGTACAGCTCAAGAACGCCGACGGGACCGTCGCGGGGCAGGAGACGCCGAAGGGCGGCAAGGCGACCTTCTCCCTCGACGCGGGGGAATACACCGTCAATCTCGTCGCAAAGCCCAATTTCGAGGGAATGCTCGACGGCCTGCTCTATGAGCTCAAAACGGTCACCAAGGAGAACCCCTCCGTCACGATCGACATCACCTCCCCCGTGGAGAGCGACGACACGATCCCCTATACGCTGACCGTGCTCGACAAGGACGGGAACCCCGCCGCCAACCTCCTCGTCCAGCTGTGCGGCGGCCCCAAAGGGCAATGCTTCACGCGGACGACGGATGAAAACGGCGTCGCGGCGTTCTCCCTTTCGGCGGGCGTCTACGCGGTACACATCGACACCCCGCCCGCGGGGAACACCTTCGACAATACGGCGTATCAGATGACCGAGGAGGGCGGCACGCTCACCGTACATCTCACCGCGGCATAACTTTTATAGCAGATATAAACAAAAACCCGTCGGTCGGCGCCGACGGGTTTTTTCATGCCTTGAATCAATTAAGTCTCGAGCAGGAGACGCATCTGGAGGAGCAGATCGTCATAGGTAACGCTGCCCTCGCGGCGGAAGACGATCACCCCGTCCTGATCCACGATGACGGTCATGGGATAGGAATCCCGTCCGCCGAGCATATCATACACATCGCTCGCGGGCTCCTCGCCGCTGTCCTGCACAAAGGAGAGCTTCCAGTCCTTCCACGTACGGGCGGGGACGAGGGCGTCCTGCTTGGAAGCGATGAAACTCACGACGTCCTCCGTGATGTGGGAACTGTGCACGGCGACGACCTCTGCCTGCCCTTCATAGGCCTCCATGATCTGCTCGAACGCGGGCAGCTCGGTGACGCACGGACCGCACCATGTCGCCCAGAAATTGATGATGACGACCTTTCCCTTCAACGCCGAGAAGTTGAGATCCCCGCCCCCGCCGATCCTCGGCAGGGTGAAATCGGGACAATACTCCCCGACGCCGCGGACACAGCTGAGCGTAAAGCGGTTCCCCTCCGAAGAGGAATACACCGCCGTCTTCTGCCCGTAGGCATTGTAGAAGAAGACGGAGAGGTCGAGATCTGCCCCGCCCTCGACGGTATAACTGCTCTCTGCGGTGAGCGAGAAGGTGAAATACACGGGAGAATCGCCGACGGTCACCGAATAGATCCCCGCGATGTCGTCCACGGCATAGGGATCCTCTTCCGTCCCGCTCCCGCCACGGTAAGCGGCAACGTTCGGCGTCTCTCCCTCCCGCCGCACGGTGAAAGTTTGCTCGCCCGCCGCGGAGGAGAGGCTCCCGACGGTGAAGGCAAATTCCTTGGGGGGAAGGGTGAGGGTCACGTTGTCGCAGGCGTTGAAGTAGACGAGCGCTCCCGCGAGCACGGCGATTGCAACGAGCCACGCCGCCGCCTCGAGCCAGAACGCCTTCCCCTTCTTTTTTCTTGAGACAGAGGCCGCGGGGACGTCGGGTTGCTCATGGGGATCCTGCGGGGCGCTCGACATGACAGCGCCGAGGGGGCGCTCGGTTGACGGCGCGGGGATCTGCTCCGTTGCATTGGGATGCACGAAGAGCTTGCTCCCCTTCCATGAAATCGCCTTCGCGGGGCAGACAGAGATGCACTCGCCGCAGTTGATGCACTCATGGTCGCCCACCTTTTTGATGTCCATCTTGCAATGGGCGACACACAGCCCGCAGTCCGTGCACTTGTTTTTATCGAGCTTGATGCCGAGGAGAGCGATCCTGTTGAAGAAGCCGTACAGCGCGCCGAGCGGGCACAGAAAACGGCAGAAGATACGATAGATGAACACGCTCGCGACGAGGATCGCGATCATCAGACAGAATTTCCACGTAAACAGCCCGCCGAGCATATCGAAAAGGCTTGCGTTCGAGGGGTTGATGAGGAGGGGGACCGCCCCGCCGAGCACCCCCGCGGGGCAGATATACTTGCAGAACGCGGGGACCGCCGTCTGATAGCCGAGCCCGAAGATGAGGGGCAGAGCGACAGCGAACAGGACGAGTACGACGTATTTGAGATAGGAGAGCACGCGGGTGAAGCGGCTCTTTTTGAGTTTGGGCGTCCTGATCTTATAGGTGAGATCCTGCACGAGCCCCAAGGGACAGAGGAACCCGCAGATCGTACGCCCGAGGATGAGGCCGTAGAGGAGCAGGATGCCGATCACGTAGAACGGGAGCCGCGTCCCCGACTGCGAGAGGGCATTTTGCAGGGCGCCCAAGGGACACGCCCCCACCGCCCCGGGGCAGGAATAGCAGTTGAGCCCGGGTACACAGGCATATTTCGTCGCACCCGTATAGATTCGCCCCGTCACATACCCCTTGATATTGGCGTTGACGAGGAGCGCCGCGTACAGCTGGATGATGCGCCGCTTCGTCGGCTTATGCGCCTGCCACCATGCCTTGAATCTCCCCTTCTTTGTCTGCGCTTCGGGCTGTTTGGAAGGATTTTCCGAAGGCTGCCCCTCGGACATGGTACCTTCATTTTCTTTTTGAAGCTCTTCCATACTTCCCTCCATCAACCGAGCCCGATGCACTCGGTGCAGATCTTGATTGCCTTGAGATAGACGTCGTTTGCGCCGCCGTTCACGATGCCGACGGCGAGAAATACGACGCCGAGCACGAGGACCGCCCCGCGGATGACCCAGAGCGCGACATCCGAGCGCAAAACGCCGAGCGCACGCTCCGCTGCAAGCTGCACCCCGACGTGTGCCTCGGGCGGGTTCCCCTTGCCGAGGGCGAGGAGGACCTTGAGGCAGTCGAGCCGCTTCCCGAGCGTGAGCCCTTCATAGAGCGCCGCGGCGAGAAAGAGCAAAAACGTACAGCCGATCATGGGAAGACAGAGGCGCAACATCTGCAAAACGCTCTCCGTGATCTCCCCCGCAAAGTGCCCGATATCGGCGAGATACCAGACCGTAACGGCCGCGGCGGAGAGTGCGAACCCCGCACAGACCCCCCAGAGGACGTACCGTCTCGTCTCGTACCGTCTGAGTTCCGCCCGTACCGTCTGATATGCCGCGCTGCTCCCCTCTGGCAGTTTTCCGCGCAGACGGCGGTAAACGATCTCCTTTCCCACCTTCTCCTTGTCCTTGGGAAGCGGGAAGAGGATGGCAAGGACGAACCCGCCGATGACGGCAAGGACATAGAGGACGAAGGGCGCGATCAAGGGGAAAAGCCGCTCCCCGACGAGGGCGCGGCTGTAGGGGATCCCGTTCGGATCGCCGTAGTAAACCTGTGCGGCTTCCGCGATGAGAACGACCCCGAGCACGGCCGTGAATACGGAGAGAAAGACTCCGTACCACAGCCTGATCTGTACCCGATGTTTCATAAGACCTCCGTGCGGTGCATCAGACGATCTCGACGATCCAGTCGCCGCTTCTGTCCGTCAGCGGTTTGCCGTCCCCGCCGAGGAGAATGGTGATGGTGAACTTCTCCCCGCCCTTTTCGGTCAGTTCGAAGGTGTGATCGTTGACGCTCCTGAGCTCCGTGATCTCCACATAGGTGGGATAGAGGGAATCGCCGATCTGCCTGTAAACGATATAGGCGCCGAGCTCGATGGTCCCCGTCTCATCGACGAAGAAATTCACATAGGCGGGTTCCGTCAGCGTCGTGTCGGTATGTCCCTGATGGAATTCGTATTTCTTGACCCATGCCCCCGTGGGAACACCGTCCTCGGAGAGCGTCACCGAGAACAGGTACCCCGTGTCGAGCACTTCCTTATCCTCGACCATGAAGCCCATGCCGTTCTCGTAGGCGTAGATGTCGAATGCGGGGATGGCCGTCTTACCGCCGTCCGCGTTCTTTTTGTAGAGCTGGACACCGCAGAAATCCCCGACCTCATATTCACGGAAGAAGGAGAACCCGTTGCCGTAGAAGAATCTGTCGACGCCGATGACGTACCCGTCCGACTCAAATTCCTGATAGGTGGCAACCATATAGAGGTTGTAGAAGCCCTCATCCTCCTTCTCATAGATGACGGCATACGTCTGCCCGCCGTCCTCGAAGGTTGCAAGGTACCGCCGCCCGGGATCGCCGCTCTTGATGTAGTGGGAGACGGCGTTCGTGAACGTGAACTCCTTGTTGCCGCAGTACAGTTTGCCCGAGACCCTTCTGTCGCCGAACACGACGGAGCCGAAGCCGACGTATGTCTCGGTGAGAGAAGAGATCTTCGCCGCCGCGATCTCCGCTTCGGTGGGGTTCTCATCGTTGTGGGAAGCCCTGTAATCGGAGAGGAACTGCCTGTAATCCACATAGTCGCGCAGCGTGTTCGAGATGCCGCCCTTCGCCGTGAAGGTCGCCTTGCCCTCTTCCCCGTCTCCCGCCTGCACAAAGTGGACGTCGATGGGATAATAGGTGAAATCGTAGGGATCCATGATGGATGCGCCGCGGATATATCTGCGCTCCGCGCTGTTCCAGTAGGATGTGCAGAGGGTCACGCTGTACCGCTCCTCAGAGTCGGGCAGCTGCAGATAGGTATTGATCATATCCTGCTCGTAGGAGAGAAGGTTCAGGGTGAAGGAGAGGGTGACGCCGCTGATGTCCTCCCCGCCCTCAACGGTGATCGTGCCGCTGAGCACGACGTCCAGCGTCTCCGTGAGGGGATTCTTGTCTGTATCTTTGCAGCGGTAGAACACTTTCTCCGTCCCCGCGCTCCCGACGTTGGCCGTATAGCGCTTTGCACCCGTGGGAGCGGGGAGCTCCACCTTTTCGTCGATGCCCGTCGAGGCATTCGGCACGAAGATGTAGGCCTTCCCGTTCGCAAGATAGTAGGAGCACATCGTGTTTTCATAGAGGGCATTGCCGTCCGTCGCAAAGATGAGGAAGGTCATGTCCTCCGAGAGGTAGAAGTAATTTTCCTCCGTATGGACGGGGCGGGAGAAGGTCCCGTTGTCGAGGTCGAAGATGAAGTACTCATCCGTGAACGTTGCATCGTATCTGAGGCGTGCATAGCCGTTTTCGCCCTCAAAGTAGTGCACGGATGCCGTCATGACGGTCAGACCGTCCGCGGAGTAATAGGTCGCCTTGCCGTAGCCGTCCATCTCGATGACCGACCAGTCGGCGCTCACGAAGATCTTGTCCGAACGCTCGTCGAAGCTGACACATCTGCCGTTCTCCGCCGAGACGGTGTAATCGACTTCCCCGATGCCGAGATCGAGGGTGAGGAGGAGTTCGAAGGGATTGCGGGAAAGGATCTTATAGGACCCCTCGCCCACTTCACGGTTGTTCAGGCTGGCCGTGACTTTGCCGCGCCCGTCGAAGGTGAGATCGTAGAGCGCGTTGTTCGCCTCAAAGGTATAAACCCCGTAGATGCCGTCGAGCAGGGAGAAGGTCCCATCCCCGATCGCAAAGATGAAGCTGTCGCCGCCGCCCGTGAAGAAGACTGCGGAGCCGTCCGCGCTGAGGGTGAACGTCCCCTTCCATTCCGAGCCCTGTGCATCCGTATAGACCGCGCCGCGGTAGCCGTCGAGGCTGAGTTTGCCGTCCGCAGACGTATAATCCCCGCTCGCCGCCTCGTCAAAGACATAGTACAGATAGGTACGGCTGTCGTCCATCGCCGAAGTCTCGAGGAGGGTCATCACGAAGCGGAAGCGTTCGATCTCCTGCTCGTTGTAGAAGGCATAAACGGGATCGCCCGTCGGGGTGGAGCCGACCCTTGCATACGTGCCGAACTCGATCGCCTCGCTGTCCCCGAAATTCCCGTCCTTCTGATATGCCGCCTGACCGTTGCGGCGGAAGACGAATGTCGCCTCCGTCTGGGAGCTCCCGCGGTTGCTTGCAAGAAGGCCTGCATCCTCAGAGGCGCCCTCGGGAAGGAGCTCGAGCGTCGTGATCTTGCCCGTCGAGCCGATCGTCGCGTCGAAGAAGATGAAGTGGGATGCCCCGTTTGCATCGTAATAGATGAAATAGGCGACGGCGCCGAAGATATAGGAATTCCTGTTGACGGTGAGTCCGCCCGCGAAGGAATTGCCCTTATCGTCCGTGTAAATCGTCCCGATCGTGTTCCAGCCGACGTTGCAATACCAGAGTTCCCCGCCGCCGACGTCGTCATAGACGACATCGTACTGCTTCACGCCGTCCTTTTCGAGGATGACATAGACATCCCGCATGACATAGTTGGCGTCATAGGCGGAATCGAAGAGCACGAGGAGCTCGCCTGCGATCTCCGTCTTGTTGTTTTTATCCTCCGTCTTGGTCCATCTCCAGAGGGTGACGCCGCCCTTATTCTCGGCAGCGACATACCCCACCGCCGCAAGGACGGTGTTCTCTCCCTCGGGGAGATACATCTCCGCCTTCTTGCCGAGGACGGTATCTCCCTCCTTATATTCTTCCTCATAGACCGTGAGAAGGGGCATAAACATTCCTCCCGATGTGCTCACGGTCGAGTCTGCGAGCCTGATCTCCAAATACTCCGTGTACTGCTCGGAAGATGCAACTTTGGAGAAGGTGACCTGATCCCCGTCCACCGTGAAGCGGAAGGCGATGGGCTCGCCGACGGTGGGCACTCCGTTCTGCACAGAGATCTCCGTGAAGAAGACGGTATTCCCCGTGCGGGGGGAGGTCGTCACGGTGTAAGGACCGACGTGCTCTCTTCCCTCTGCGTCCGTATAGGTCGCGCTGTCCGAGAGGATGCCGAAGCCGTCGAGCGTGATATGCTCTGTCCCGTCCGCGGAGTCGTATGTCCCGACTTCGCCGTGCGGCTGTACATACGCCGCGCTGCCGTCGCTCATGGGAAGGGTATAGAAGGTGAGGGTAAAGGAGGGTCCGAGCCCGAACTCTTCATTGGGGTCGAGGACATTTGCCTCGATCCTGTACATCACCGCGCCGCTGCCGTTGTCATAGGTATTGAGGATGCGGTAACGCCCTTCGAACACGTCCGAATAATAGATCATGTTGCCGAAGCCGTCCAGCTCGACGAACATCTCGCCATAGACGCCCGTCCTGCCGTCGGGGGTGAGGAACTCGTTGTAGAGCCCGCCCTCGCCGTAGGTATAGGAGAAGACCTCGACGTCGTCCGACGTGTCCATCTCATTCTCCCCGGGGTGCGTCCCGAGCAGGAAGACGAAGCCTTCGAAGGTGTCCGTGACGTTATTCGCCGTGAAGGTGTACAGCCCGATGTTCGGATCATAGGAGACAGAGCCCATGATCGTCTCGCGTCCGCCCGTCTCGGCGTTGTGCGTATAGCTCGCCGAACTGTCCGTTCTGATCTCGAGGGTCTCGGCGCTGTCGGGCATATGCACGCCGCCGTCCTCGCTCATATAGCCGCTGTAATAGAGATACGTCCCCGCCAGCTCGCTGCGGTGATAGGCAAACTGCGAGCCCGAGAAGAGGGTCCCCTCGAGGGTCTTGCCGTCATCCTTGCTGAAGGAGAAATGGACGCCTGAGAGCATTCCCTTCCACTCCACGCCGCCGCGGCGGAGATAGACAACGCCGTCCTCCATGCTCGGCACAAAGATGAGGTCGGAGCCGCCGAACCGATCGGTGTACCCCCTGTCCCAGACGGCATAGAGGGTCAGCGTGCCCTCGGGCTTTACGGACTGCCCCGCCGTGTAGATCGCATTGCCGTTGGCGCGGTCGCTCCAGCCCGCAAAGCGGTACCCGGCGACAGAGAAGCCGCATTCCGCGAGCGTGACGTTGCCGTCTGCGGCGGGAAGGGATTCCTCCATACTGCCGCGGGCAGTTGTCCCGCGCGGCGCGTTTGCCTCATAGCGGACCCCCGCGGGCGCGGCGCTCTCTGCATCGTAATAGAGGGAGAAAAGGTTTTCCGCCGCATTCTCCGAGAGGATACGCTTGACGACATTCTTCCCGTGCGTCTCATTGAAGACGTACCCCGCGATGACGGGAGGGGTAACGGTGACTTCCTGTCCGACCTCCCCGCTGCCCGTGAACGAATGCTCCGCGCTGAGGGCGTAATCGTCCCCTTCGGACAGATACACATTCACGGTATAGTCCGCGGCGGGCGCTTTTCCATCATCGCCGCACGAGGCCGCAAAGAGCCCCACTGCGAGGGTGAAGAGGACGCAAAGCGTCATGATCAGGTATTTTCGCAAAGATTTCATATCAAATACTCCTTCTTGTTCCTGTCTGAAAAATCGTTAGCTGCCGCTGTAATCGGCTGGTGCATCGCCTTGGCGGGTGAACTTGATCTCGTTCGTGCCGTATTTTTTATCGTTGCCGTCCGGCATCACCGTGAATCCCTTCTCGGTGAGCGAATCGGGCGCGAACTGGAAGCAATACCCCGTATTGCCGACGAAGGTGAACACCTCGCCGTCATATTTCACAAGGAAGACTTCGCTCCCCCATGTGACCTTGCCGCTTTGATAGATGGTGAGATCGGGCACGCCCGATGCCGTGTAGACGCCGCTGTACGCTTTGATTGCTTCGAGCGCCGCCGCCGACCCCCAGTTCCAATCCTTGAGGGGGACATCCTTGACGAGCCGCCAGTTCGCATCATAGCCGATCTGCAATGCGAGCGTGATCTCACTGGTGAGGCTGAGCTGCCACTGTCTGTCCTCCCCGTTGTAGGGCGCGGTGAAGAAATAGATGCCATCCGAGCCGAAGACGTCGTACGCCGTCCCGTCCAGCTTCATCGTCCCGTCTTCCGAAACCGAGAGGGTATGTCCGCCGCCCGTCCATTCGCCGACAAACTCCTTAGGCAATTTGACGGGCTTTTGAGGCTCTTCATAGGCGAATGCGATGCTCTCCTCCCCGTACACGGCGGTGAGGGTGAGCGACTGCTCCGCGTCCGTGAGGACATAGGTGAGGCGGTAGAGCCCGCCGCCGAGCAGGAGCACATACCCGTCCCCGTTCTTTGCGAGAATGACGGCGGCATCGAGATTATAACTGATGCTCCCCTCCGAAGAGACGGAAAGGGGCATGGGAACGATGTCTTCCCCCACGCTGTGCCAGTTGGTGCCGAGGAGCTTCTGATCGTCGATTTTCATCCCCGCCGTCCCCTCTTTGAGGGAATAGCCCGCAAAGGACTCCCCGACCTGCGTCCAAGTGATGTGCAGAACGGTATTTTCCGTCCCCTCCGCCATGGAGAAGGTATATTCGGTCTCCTCGAGCGTATAGGTGTACCCGTCCGCCGTCTTTGCAACGGGGCAGGCGATGCCGCCGTCCGAGAACGCGGAATCCTCGACGGTGATTTCCCCGCCCGAGACGGTACCCGTCCCGCCCGAGGCGATCCATTTGCCCTCAAATTCCGCCCCTAAAATGACGGTATAGACGACATTCACGTCTGCGTCGCCGTTGAGAAGGCCCGTGTAGGAGCCTTGGGAAAGATCATGGGTATCGCCGCCCATCGTGAGCGTCGCCGAAAAAATCTTCTCGCCCGCGGCGGGCTGAATGAGAACGGTGATCTGCGTCCCGTCCTCGAGCGTCAGCGGCGCCGTATAGGGCGTTCCGTTGATGAGGACGCTGCCCCGCGCACTGTCATGCACGACCGTGACGGTGACCGTGTCCTTCTCCGTCTCATGATAGAGCGTGAAGGTGTAATTCTGCACTTTGACGCCGTCCGCCCCCGCCGTCATGAATACGATCTCTCCGTCCATGACGAGCCCGAGGGTGTAGACGAGCTCCTGTTCCGTGATGCCGAAGCAGACGATTTTCCGCTCCCCCCAGACGATGCCGTCCTCATTGAGGAAGAGATGATCGGTCCCCTCTGCCTCGTACTCCCCGCGGACTGCCGCGGGCACTTTGACGCTGAGTGCCTCATATCCCTCTTTGAGAAGGAGGAGCGTATCGTCCCCCTCCGTATAGGTGAGGAGAACGCCGCCGAAGGAGCGTTCGAGCGTGCTCCCGCCAAAGGAGAGAACCTCCCCCGCGAGGGTGAATACATAGATGTCGCGGAGGGAACCCGATTCTCCGACGGTAATCTTGCTCTCCCCGACCGTGATCATATGCGCCTTGTCTGCACTCTCGTATGTGCCCTGCCACTCCGTCCCGAGCGTCGTCTTGGGGAAATAGACGGTCTTTGTCCCCTCCTTTGCGGTAACTGTGATCTGCTCCGCCGAAAGGGTGAGCGTCATCTCTTCCCCGCCGAGGGTGAAGGTGTACGCCCCGTCCGTCTCATACACGGAATACGCCGTCCCGCCGAGATACAGGGCGCCGCTGCCATCCACCGTGAGGGTCTCTCCCGTCTCTGTCGTCCATGCGGTATTCAGATACGCCGCGGGGAGGGAGACGGGTTTGGGGGCCGCCGCCCTCTGCAGGGTGATGTTCTCCTGAATGTCGCCGCCGTTGGGGCGGAGGAGAAGGGTATCGTCCGCGGGTTGCAGGACATACAGTTTCCCGTCCGCGAAGAAGAGATAGTAGAGCGATGCCTCGTCATAGACGAGCACCTTGCCCGTCTTGCCGTTATAGGTGAGGTCCGCGAGCCCGATGTTGAGCTTCACGCCCGTCCCTTCCCATGCACCGAGGAGCCCGCCGTCCACCGAAACGGACGGATAGGCAAAGTCTGCGTTCAGATAGCTGCATCCATCGAAGGTATCGGTCAACACGGGGACTTCGAGGTCCTCTGCAAGGGAGAGGGTGTGGACGCCGTCCTCTGCCGTAAAGGAGAGTCCGCCCTGCCCGAAGGTAGGACGATATTGTCCGCCGCCGTAGCTGATCTGCGTCTCTCCGACCGAGATGACGCTCCCCGTCTCCCCGTCCGACTGCCAATTGCCGCGGTAGGCCGTGGGGATCTTTCCGCCGAGGAAGGAGATCTCTCCCTGATTGCCCGAGAGCACGATCATCTCCGCCTCTGCCTCATAGCTGAGGTTATAGACGATGTTCCCGAACGCCACCGTGTAGCTGACCGCCTTCTCACCCGCTTCGCCCGCCGCATCCGATGCGGAAGGGGTAGCGGAAACGGATGCCCCCGCAACGTCGCCGCCGTCGCCGCCGCGCTCGAAAATCCCGAGAAGGACGCCCTCCAGATCTCCCCAGCTGAAGGATCCCGCCGCGATATTGAGCGTGGGATATCCCGCCGCGGTCCATGCGCCGATCATGTAATCGGGGAAATCGGGCGTGAGCGGCTCGCTGCGTTTCTTTGCAAAGTATGAGACGTCTTCATAGCCCGAGAAGCGTCCGTATTCATCATAGGTATAGGTACGGAAGGAGAGTGCGAACTCGTTGAAGAGGATGATGCTGTAATCCACGCCGCCGATCCTCACGCCGACTGCGCCCTCGCCGCGGACGAGCTGTGCCGCCGTCCCGTCGATCAACACCTGCGTCGCGGTGATCGTGAGCGTTCTCTTCTCATCGCCCACCCCCGTCCATTCGCCGACCGTCTCGGGCGAGGGCCTGACGACGTCGACGGAGGGTTCGGGCGTAAAGCTGTCATCCCCGATGACGGGCTGTTCCCCCGCGGGGTACCACGAGAGCCTGTAATATTCGCCGTCCGCGATGAAGAAATAGACATGAGCATCGAGCGGGGACTGATACCCGTCGTTTGCGACCTCATAATAGCCGCCGTCCGTGACGACGTCCGCCTGCGTGCCGCGGTAGGAGAGGGTGTGCTCGCCGATCTCGAGAACTTTCTCCTCGCCGAGATACCAATCTCCCCTGTATTTCTCCTCGATCGTCGGCGGCGTCCCGAGATCCTCCGCACGGACGAAGTACGTCCTCTTCCCGTTGCTCTGTTCGAAGAGGGCGATCACATAGTTTGCGGTATAGAGATCCTCCGCCCACTCGACGATATATCCCTCGCCGAGGACGGTGATGTCGAATCCCTCGCCCGCGGTGGAGGCGCTGACGGAAGCAGCGGTCACGGCCTCCCCGTCGAGACGCATCCTGTTGGTTGAGATGAAGAGCTCATGCGTCCCGTCCGCCGATTTCCATGTCCCCTGCCATGCCGCGGAGAACTCTGCAGCGAGCTCGGGGAGCCCGCTGTCGTCCGTGCCGAACGTGACCGTGATGAGCGTGTCTCCTTCGATCTCAAATGTGACGCTCAGGCCGTTCATCTGGACTTGTTTTCTGTTGATGACGACCGCGACGAGCTTATACCCCGTCCCGGGCGTCACGGTGAGGGTGACGCTCTCCCCCGCCGTATAGGTGCCGTCCGCGTTGCCGTCCGCGGGCGCGGAGAGTTTCGCGCTCCCCATGTCCTCGTCCTGCAATCTGAGGGTAACTGTATATCGGGTCTCCCCCACGGGGTCGTCCTTCTGCTCCGTCTTTTCAAATGCCGCCTTGACGACGGCATTCCCCGTCACCTTGAAGGTAAAGGCGGAAAGGTTGGGCGCGACCGCCCCGTTGACCGTGACCGCGCTCACCGTATAGCCCTCGTTTGCCGTCACGGCGACGGAGACAGTCTCTCCCTCTGCATACCCCGCCTCATTTTCGGGCGCGGAGAGCGTCACGCTCCCCCCCTCGGGGTCAAATTCCGCCATCACGCTGTAATACACGGGACTGTCGCAGGCAGTGAGCGCCAGACAGAGCGCAAACACTGCCGCGAGGACAGCTGTCAGATATTTCCGTAAATGTTTCATGGGCATATGCCCTCCTTATTCGATTTCAGGCGCCCCGCCGTTTGACGGGCGGAAGCGCGGCGGGCGCGGGAGTACGGACGCTGTCCGCATACCCGATGAGACCGAGAATCGCCCGCTCGAGCACGGCCTCATTGGAGCCGTTGTCCTCCCCCGTCGACTGGTTATATCCCACATAGCCGCTGTGAATGGTCCTGACGACGCCGTCGCAGTCGATAAAGGCATTGAAGGGGACGCCGCTGTCGGGATCCTTGATGGAAAATGCCTTGGAGAGCGCATACCCCTCATCCGCGCCGACGAACATATGGCTGAGCTGATGCTTCGCCGCGAGGCCCTTGACGGCATCGTCCGTATCGGGCGAACCCGCAAAGAGGAGTTTGGAGGCGTTGATGCTGATAAATTCCACATCGTCCTTGTATTTTGCATACAGCCGCTTCACCTGCGGGAATTCAAGGTTGCAGAACTGGCAATCCACATAGAAGAAGTTGAGGAAGACGCCCTTCTTCTCGGCAAGAAGCGCTTTCAGGGAATGCTGCGTCCCCGTGAGCACGTCCGTAAAGGTGAAATCGTGCATCACGGCGTTGAGGGCATAGACCGTGTCCTCCGCGGCGGGCGTTTCGAGCAGGGCGGCGGAGACGGGGATCTCCGCGAGCAAACGCCCCGTCTGCGTGAAGGTATCGAAGTCCGTCGTCACCTCTCGGGCGGTATAGCCGTCGGGCATCTGCGTAATCTTGAGCGTGTAGGCGGCGGGCTTGAGGGGCACGGGTTTGTCGGTCACGCCCGATTTGAAGCTCCCGCGGGCGACCTCTTCGCCGTTGAGCTGTACGGAGTAACGGAAATCGTTCGCGGGCAGGATCCCCCCGTCCGCACGCACGAGATGAAATTCATAGGGGAATTCCGTCTCCGCGTCGAGTTTTTCGATCGTGACGACGCCCGTCTTCGCCCCGCATACGCTGCAATGACGGGAACGGGAGCCCTCCTGCTCAAAGGTGGGCTTTTCATCGAGGGTGAAAAAGTCCTCAAAGGTATGCTTTCCCGTCGCGGGAATGACGCCTACGCCCTCCTCCGTCTTTTGGCAGACGGAACAGCGGACGATGCCGTCCCCCGCCGTGCCGCAGGTGGGTTCACGGGTGACGGACTCCACAGTCCATGTATGCTCCACGGGATCGATGGGTTGCGGCTCCATTGCATCCCCGCGGGTGCAGTGCAGTTCTCTCACCCCCGGTGTCGTGCAGGTGGGCTCACGCGTCACTACTCCCTCGTCCCAGTCATGCCCGAGGGCGGGAATGGTTTCCTCCTGCGTCTCATTGCAGATAGAGCAGCGCAGAAGTTTTTTGCCGTCTTCCGTACAGGTGGGAGCGACGTACCCCGACTCATCCTCCACGAAGACGTGTTCGGTATGTCCCCCGCCGCACGCCGCAAAGAGCGCCAAAGAGGCGCAAACGAGCGCCGCGCCCAACAGGATCGACCCTAATTTCTTTTTCATGTCACACCTCATATGCGTATTTTACGCATGAAACGACGAATAATTTATACATTTATTCATTATAATATCTTTTTTTATATTTGTCAAGCGTGTGCGTGCCCTGTAAGATATATTTTTTCTCGGGAATGTAAAAAATTTGCACAGTATTTATACAAGTTTCAAAATGAGAGAAATTTCCGAAAACCGTTGACGGCGGCAAAAAAAGGTGTTATAATAACCTGCGTATCAAAGGCGCGCGAAGCGCCAAAATGAAATATCGGAGGATGTAACAACATGGCAAACGTAAAAGTTGCGATCAACGGATTCGGCCGTATCGGCCGTCTCGCTTTCAGACAGATGTTCGGCGCCAAGGGCTATGAGATCGTCGCGATCAACGACCTCACCACCCCCTCGATGCTCGCCCATCTCCTCAAGTACGACAGTGCACAGGGCAGATATGCTCTCGCCGACACCGTCTCGGCGAACGATGAGGAGAGAACGCTCACCGTCAACGGCAAGACCATCAAAATCTATGAGGAAAAGGACGCGGCGAACCTGCCTTGGGGCGAGCTCGATGTAGACGTCGTCCTCGAATGCACGGGCTTCTACACCAAGAAGGAAAAGGCTCAGGCGCACATCAACGCCGGCGCAAAGAAGGTCATCATCTCCGCTCCCGCGGGCAACGATCTTCCCACCATCGTCTATGGCGTCAATGAGGGCACCCTCAAACCCACCGACACGATCATTTCGGCGGCTTCCTGCACGACGAACTGCCTCGCTCCCATGGCAAACGCCCTCAACAAGGCATATCCCATCGTTTCGGGCATCATGACGACCGTCCACGCCTTCACGGGCGACCAGATGGTGCTTGACGGCCCTCACCGCAAGGGCGATTTGAGAAGGGCGCGTGCGGCGGCGATCAACATCGTTCCCAACTCCACGGGCGCGGCAAAGGCGATCGGCCTCGTCATTCCCGAACTCAACGGCAAGCTCATCGGCAGCGCCCAGCGCGTTCCCGTTCCCACCGGCTCCACGACCATCCTCGTCGCAGTCGTCAAGGGCAAGGACATCACGAAGGAATCCATCAACGCCGCGATGAAGGCAGCTTCCTCCGAGTCCTACGGATATACCGACGAACCCATCGTTTCCTCCGATATCATCGGCGAGACCCACGGCTCCATCTTCGATGCCACGCAGACGATGGTCATCAAGATCGACGACGACACCTATCAGGTACAGGTCGTTTCGTGGTACGACAACGAGAACAGCTATACCTCCCAGATGGTCCGCACGATCAAGTACTTCGCGGAACTGTAATTTTCGGCACACAAGCAAGGGCCTTCCCCCCGGAAGGCCCTTATTTTTATGTCCCCATTACGGTCATCCCGCCCCGCGTTTTCTTGACAAGCCATTCCCGTTATGCTATAATAAACAAGCAACAAGGGCCCCTGCCCGGCGGTTAGCTCCTCTTAGGGGGGATATTGTGAAATATTCCAACAAAGGGGGTGAGTGCCATGGACGAGTTAAACGAACTCCTCGTGAAGCTCACAGAGCTTTTCGACAAGCTCCTCGAGATCATGGACAGAGTTGAATACATCGCTCTCAAACTCACAAAAAAATAACCGCCCATGACGTGGTAGTTCTGGCGGTTATTTTGATTAAAAATACTGCTCGGAGCTAACCGCTATGCAGGGTCAACCCTTGTTGCACCTTTATTATAACCGTTTCCCCCGCATTTGTCAATCATTTGCGGAAATTTTTTTATTTTCCCGTTCTCCCCCCGCCGTTTCAGACAAAATCTTTGCTTTTTTTGCAAAATATTGCTGCGGCTTGGGGGAGCGGGCGGCATAGGATAGGGCAAGAGGTGAACATTATGCAACTTTCAACGATCATCGGTAAACCCATCCTGACCCGTGCGGGGGAACAGCTCGGCTATGTCACGGGCGTCTGTCTCACGCGCGACCTCAAAAAACTCGCCGCCCTCGCCGCGGCAGACGGCGATGAGGAAGAGTTCTACCTTCCCGCCCGCGCGGTCCTCTCCCTGTCCGACGCGATCATCGCATCCGCCGCCCGCATCCCCGCCCCGACGGGCCTCCCCTCCCCCGTGGGGCTCCCCGCCTTTTCGCCGAACGGGGACACGCTCGGCACCGTCTGCGATCTGCTCTTCGGCGACGAAGAGCCCGTACTCATCCTCTCGCGTGAGGGTGTCCGCACGGCCGTCCCCGTCTGCCGTGCCGCGATCGGGGAGAGCGTCATCGTCTATGGCGAGGGTGAAAAGCCCGCCGCGAGGAAGATCAAGCCAAGAGCTCCCCAAGAGGCGCCCGCTCCCGTACCAAAAAAAGCCCCCTCGGCGGAACCGAAGGAGCAGACAAAAGAAGTCAAATACGATCTCGGCGGCAGAAATCTGCTCGGGAGGCGGGTCATCAGGAGCGTCTTCGATGCAGACGGCAAGCTCGTCGCCGCGGCGGGAGAGCGTATCACGCCCGATATCCTCTCCCGTGCACGCAGAAAGGGACGGCTCGTCGCTCTCACGGTGAATACCCTCACGAACATCTGACCCTCAGAGTTTGTACTTGGCCGTGAGGCGCAGGACGGAGGCAAGGGCGTCGTTTCTCGCCTCTGCCTCGGCGGCGGTATGAGCCTCCCCCGTGAGCCTTCCCGCGAGGGTGTCCACTTCGAGACGGTCTGCTGCGGAGAGCTTCTCGCGGCGCAATCTGTCGAGGAGTTTGCGGACATGGTCCAGGCAAATTCCGTCTTCGAGGCTCGGATCTGCGGTCGGCTCGTCAAAACAGCACACCTTCGGAAGCTCCTTTTCCCGCCGCGGACGGGGCTCGATTTCGGGTTTGAATGTCTCGTAGATCCTCTCCTCGCGGGACTTCTTCTCCCGCTTCGGCAGGAAGAAAAAGGGAAAGAGCGCTCCCCATAAAATTGCAAAACATACGCCGTATGCGAGCATCGCGGCGGCGTCCCCCGAGAGGAGAAGGCACCCCGCCCCGCCGAGCAGAAGCGCCGCTCCCGTATAGATGCGGCGGCAGCGTTTGAGGACGAGGGGCACAAAGAGCGCGATAAAGATGCACGGAGGCAGAAAGATACACCAGTCGGGCACGCGGGCGGTAAGATCGGTCAGAACTTTGAAATACTCCATAAGAAAACTCCCGTACAAGGATATCCCTGCCGTACGGGAGTATTTTTACAGATTTTGACGCTTCCTGCCGAGTTTGCTCACATTTCGATCTCACGCAGGAGCGCGATATTGACGATCCGTGCACGGATGCTCTTCTCATCCGTCCTCATCGCGCGGGCGACCGCCTTTTTGTATAGCCTGATCTGCGGCGCATACGTCTTTCGGATGGTCTCGTCGTCGTGTGAGGAGTATTTATAATCGATGACGGTGAACCCGTCCTCATCTTCGGCAAGCAGGTCGATCGCGCCCTGAAAGAGCACTTCGTCATCCGCAGAGACGTGCATCATCTCGTTTGCGGGGAGAAGGAGCAGGAAGGTCTGTTCGCGGCGGATCCGCTTTGTCCCCATGTCCCGAAGACAGGGCAGGGACAGGATCTTGCGCAGGTTCCCGACGTCGAGAAGGGAAATTTGCTCTTCGGTGAGGAGCCCCTCCTCTCTCATCCGCCCGAGTTCTTCCTCTGCATCCCGCCCGAAATGGACGTGTTCGAGGAAGGCGTGATAGGCGATCCCCTCCTCGGCGCTGTGGCCGTGTGCCGTGCCGCGGGCGGGTTTATCCTCCTGCTCTTCCCGTTCCATCCGCATGAGCTCGGTCGCGGAACTCTTGAGGGGCAGAGTGACGCTCTCCCCGCGGGGATAGGGAACACGGTAAACGGAAAGGATCTTCCCGATCTCTTCCTCATCCGCCTCCGTGGCGAGTGCGGCGCGGGGGATCGCCTCTCCCTGCGGCTCGGGCAGGGGGACGAAGTAGTCCCCGAGCTCAGACAGCGGGATAAAATCGGAGAGCCGTCCCGCGCAGGAGGGATCGATCGCCTGTTCCTTCCCCTCGAAGAGCATATGCAGACGGTATTTTGCACGGGTCATCGCCACGTAGAGGAGATTTTTCTCCCCCGAAAGCTCCTCTGCTTCCTGCTGTTTGGCGCTGGCACGGCGGAGGACGGTATCATAGACGATCTTATTTTCACGGTCGAAGGCGGCGGGCGCGGCACGGTATTTCTCCGTCCACATGACGTCGTCCCTGTCCGCCCCGTGGAAGGGGACGTCGAGGTCGGTGAGGATGACGACGGGAAATTCCAGCCCCTTGGAGGCGTGCATCGTCATGAGCTGCACGGCGTTTTCCCCGCCGCCGCCCGCGTAATCGATCCGTCCCGCCGTCCCGACCTGTGTCAGAAAGGCGTGAACGCTCTTATCCTCCCCCTCTCTGACGAGACGGTTGATCCGTGCAAGGCGGAGGGAGCCGAATTTGCTCGAAGCGATCTGCATCTCCAGTCCCATCGACAGGAGTTCCCCCATCATCTCCGCCGCGGTGACTGCCTGTGCCTTGGCGGTCAGATGCCGCAACAGGGCATAGAACCCGCGCAGGCGTTCGGCGAGCGGATCGTTCTCCTTTGCGGCATAGAGGGAACAGGAGGTGCGGAAGGCGTATGCGGCGGGATAGGCGAGACGGATGCGTGCGAGGTCCTCCTCGGTGAATCCCCCGACCGCCGAGAGCATCGCCCCCGCGAGCGGGATGTCCTGTGCCCCGTTGTCGAGCAGGGACAGCCAGTCGAGGAGCAGTCTTGCCTCGAAGAAGCTGAGGATGTCCACCCGCGACGAGGAGGAGACGGGAATGTTCCGTGCATTGAGTTCCCGCACGATCTTGTCCGCCGTCCCGCTGTTCTTCCGCACGAGCACGGCGATGTCGCGGAATTCCGTCTTCCGTTCCCGTTTTTCGTCTGCATCGAACACCGTACGGGCGAGCTCGTCCTCGATGAGATCGGCGACCGCCATCGCATAGGGGTCCTTCTCCTCCGCACCGCCGTGCCCGAGCACGGAATAGACGCGCGGCATCTCCCGTTCCTTCTTTTCTTTCACGACGGTATGGAACTCGACCCCGCCCTCATACACTCTCTCCCCGTCCTTGAACAATTCCCCGCCCTCCATGGGCTCATAGGCGGGAAGAATACGGGAGAAGACACGGTTGACCGCCCCCAGAACGGCGGAAGAGGAGCGGAAATTGGCGGTGAGGGTGAGATCTCCCCCCTCCCTGCCGAATTCTTTCCGTTTTTCGCCGAAGAACGCCGAATTGCTCCCGCGGAAGCCGTAGATCGCCTGTTTGCTGTCCCCGACGAGGAAGACCTCTTCCCCGCCGAGCGCCGAGAGAATGCGCTCCTGCAGCGGGTTGACGTCCTGATACTCGTCGACGAACAGATAGCGGTACCGCCCGCGCAGAGCGGCGAGCGCGTCGGGATTTTTCAGAACGGAGAGGGCGAGATGTTCGAGATCGTTGTAATCGAGCACGTTCGCCTCTTTTTTGAGCTGAGAATAGGCGTCATCGAAGCGCAGGACGAGCTTGGAAAGCGCTTTGGCGCGTTGCTGAGCATCCGTGAAGCGCCCGAGCTCCGTCTCTCTGTCTGCATAGCCGCGAAGCTCTGTATAGATCGCCTTGACCGACTTGGCGGCGCCTGCGAGGAAGCGGAGATTTTTATACTCCTCCCCCGTCGCCTTGGTCATACGGGGCATGACGGCAATCGCGGGGGGAACGGCGGCCGCCCGTACCATCCCGAAGAGATCGGTGGAGAGGAGCACGTTGCACGCGACGAGCACGTCCCCCGCCACGGTGAGCGCACGGGGATTGTGCAGCGAGAAGTATGGTTTGAGCGCGCTGACCCGCTCGGTCAGGAAGGCCGCCTGCCGTCTGTACCCCGCCGCCAGCTCCTCCGTGACCGCTTCGAAATCCGTGACGGGATCCCCGAGCAGTTCGCGGTAATGCTCCGTCCCGCGGACAGCGGCGTGCAGATCCAGCACAATCTGTTTGAGCCGCGCATCCTTTTTCTTCCTGAAATAGAAGGAGAGCAGGTCATAGAAATCGCTGTCCCCCTCCGCATACGCCTCCTCGAACACGCTCTCGATGGCACGGTTTTTGAGGGTCTTGCCCTCGGCGTCGTCGGGAGAGATGATACGGAACGCGGCGTCCGTGTCGGCGAGATAGAAATTACTGCGCACGAGCCTGCCGCAGAAGGCATGGATGGTCCCGATCTCCGCGAGGGGGAGATTTTCGATCTGTCTCGCGAGCATCCTGCGCTCCCTGTCCCCGCTCTGTGCCATCTGCTTGGAGAGGGCCATACGGAGACGGTCCCGCATCTGCGCCGCGGCTTTTTTGGTGAAGGTGAGGGCGAGCACTTCCCTCACATCCGCCCCCGAGAGGACGAGGGAGACGAGGCGTTCGATCATGACTGCGGTCTTACCGCTGCCCGCCGCCGCCGAGACGATGATCCTCCCCCTTTGGGAGATCGCTTGCTGTTGCTGAGGGGTAAAATTCATGACCGTTCCTCCCGTCTGACGAGGGCGGCGATATCCGCACAGGTCACCGCCTTCTCCTTTCTCTCCTCTCCCGTAAAGCCGCACATCGCCCGATAAGGGCAGAATGCACACGCCCCGTCATAGGGAGAGGGGGTAATATTGCCCGCCTTCATCTCCCGCATCGCCCCTTCCGAGACGAGTACGGAGTAACCGAGGAATGCGCCGAAATCCTCCTGCGTCATCCCCTTGTCTGTCCTGCCGCCCCCTTCATAGAAAGCGCTCTTTCCGTCCGTGCACTGCTTGTCCATGCGCTCCTTCACCGCCTCCTCTTTGACGAAGAATCCCTTCATACGGAACTTCTCCTCTCCCTCCTTGGAGACGGCGGAGCGGGCGGGGAAGTAGAAGGCGCCCGCGGGGATCTTCCCCTCGGAAGCGGCGAGAAGATAGAGCTGGAGCTGTAATTTTCTGCCCGTGTAGTAGGCGGTCGGCGTATCGTCGATCACGCCCGTCTTATAGTCGATGACGCGGATGTAATCCCCCGCCGCGTCGATCCTGTCCGTCCTGCCCGCGAGCGAGAGCGCGGGGAGGGTGATCTTGTCCTCCGTCTTATACACGCGAAAGTCGGAGAGCGCGAGCTGGCGGTAACAGGCAACGCTCACCTCGGCACACTCCTCGACGAGCCGTCCGCCCGCATAGCTCCCCGCTCCCGTGTCCGAGAGGGCGAGATACTGCGGCGTTTTGAGAAGGTTCTCCGCCTCTTCCGCCGCCGCGGCGCGGCACTCCTCCTCGTCTTTGAAATCGTTGAACCGAACGGCGACGCGCTCGAGAACGGTATGGACGAAGGACCCCGTGTCCGTATCGAGCACGCTGCGCTCCTCCCGCTCGCGCAGCCTGAGCCCGCGCGAGGCAAACCCCGCATAGGGGCATTCGAAATAGCTCTCGAGAAGGGTCGGGGAGACCTCTCCGCCGAAGAGGAGTTCTCCGAGGCAGGGGAGCGCCCGCTTCCCCGCGGGGTCGGCGATCGCGTCGGCGTCCTCGCCGCTCCGCCTGAGCGCATAGTAGAGCGCCCCGAACCGACCGCTGTCCGCACTCCCGTCCAATACCGCCTCGCGCAGCTCGGAAAGTTTTCTGAGCGCGGGGGCCCTTTCACAGCATTCGTAAGGATAGATCTCGGACATGGGTGCCAAAAAATACGTCTGAGAGACTGAGGAAATGATCTCGCTCGGCCGTGCATCCTCCCCGCCGACGACGAGCGGACAGCCGAGATACAGCTTACGGGTGAAGGCGCAGAGGTTATGATAGATACTCTCCCGTGCCCGTGCATTGACGGCCGCGATCGCGGGTTCAATCTCGAGAGAGAGGCGTTTGAGCCGCTCGATCTCCCCGTCCGAGATGACCGCCGTGTCCTCGCCCGTACGGGGGAGGGAATCGTCGAGCCCGAGGCAGAAGAGCACGGGGGTCCGCTCGAACCTGCTCTCGGTGACATCGCCCACGAAGACGGCATCCGCCGATTGCGGGATCATGGAGATCTCGAGCGCACCCAGCCCGTTTTCGAGCAGAAGGGAGAACTCCCGCGCGGTGAGGCGCTCCTCCCCCGCGATCTCTTCGATCTCTTTCAGCACGCTCTCGAGCGGGGCGAGGGACAAGAACTCCCGCGCCGCCCCTTCGACCTCCTTTTGCAGTTTCTCGGTGACCTTCTCCGCCTCCGTGAATGCGAGGAGTTCCCTGACGCCCGCCGTGTACTTCTTCCCCTTCCCTTCACGGGGGAAGAGGGCGATGCAGGCTCTCATCCGCTCACGGCAGCGCACGAGCGACTCGCGGTCGTAATATCTGACGGGATCCCCCGTCTTGATCTCACGGTTGACCGCCCCGCGGTACCCGCCGTATTTCAGGAGATAATTTCTGTAATCGTCCGATGCGCCGAAGTAGACGCTCGACGCCGCCGCGTCCACCGACTCGGGGAGCCCGCCGTCATGCACGCAGGCGAGAAGGGATCGCACGAACTGTGCGAAGGGGTGTTCGGAAAATGCCCTGCGGCGGTCCGAAAAGAAGGGGATGCAAAAGCCCGTCAGGATCCGTTCCGTCTCGGGGAATCTGCTCTTATCGGGCAACAGGATCGCAAAATCCCTCCAGCGGAACCCCTCTTCGAGGACATACTTCTTGATGAGCGCACAGACGGTATTCACCTCGTCCGCCTCGTTTGCGGCATGGAAGACGGTGATCCCCTCCGCCCTTCTCTTTTCCAATCCGTAGGCATCGGGCGAAAACAGCCGTTCGGAGAGGGAGAGCGCATCCCCGCCGAGCGAGGAGGGCAGAACCGTACGCTGCACTTCTCCCGTCTCCTCCGCGATACGGCAGAACACGGCCGCCGCCTCGTTTGTATAGACGGAATGCTCCCCCGACAGGAAGATCCCCGTCACATTCCCGCCCGAAAGGCAGGCCGCACGGATGCCCTCCGCCGCCTGACGCGTAAAGGAAGGGAAGGCGAAAAAGTAGAGATCCGTCCCCTCCGCCTCCCGTGCGATCTTGGCGGGGAGAAGGGCGAGATAGCCGTTCTCGTCGACGATGCCGCGCTGCTCCAGAAATTCCCCGTATGCCCCGAGGATGCGGGAAAGGTCGAGGAGTTTGAGGCGGAGCATCCCGTCTGTCTCCTCCGCGCCCGCCTTGAGCTGTTCGGCGTCTACGCGGGAGGCCTTGAGCTGGGCGATCGTCTCATACACCGTCTGCGCCGCGCTCTTTTTGAAACACAAAAGAGAGCTCTCCTGCTCCCCCAGAATCGAGGAGACCGCCATGACGGACCCCTGCTTGGAGAGCATTTTCCCCTCCCCTTGGAGATAACGGGCGAATGTCGTCACTTCGGTGAGCACGGTGCCCTTGGACTTTTTGAGGATCGCGCGCTCCGCCAGAAGGGTGAGCCTGTCCTCGCAGAAGACAATACTCCTCCTCCCGTACGCCTCGCTCCTGCCCACGGCGTCCGTGAGCGCCACGAGCGCATCGTCGAGCGTGGGCGCGCAGATGATCTTTCTCATATGTACTCCTTGGTTTTTTCTCTATTATATCACATCGGCATGAAATTTTTGGGATATTTTACCGATTTATTTTTACAAACGAAAAAAAATGTGTTATAATGAGTGCACTATACGCTTCCCGGAGGCAATCCATGAAATTCAAGCGCATTATCGCCATCGCCGCGCTTGCCCCGCTCGCCCTGCTCGCGGGCTGCGGCGGCACGCCCCCTCTCAGCTTCACCTCGAACTGGTACGCCGACACGACGACGACCAATATCACGGGTACAGACGAGACCCTCGAGTATGAAGTCAAATTCAAAGGGACGGGCGGCGATTATACCCTCTCCTATGATGTCGGCTCCTTCGTCACGACGCTCAAGGACGTCAACTATGCAGATGCAAACGGCAACACGACGCTTGCATATCTCTACCGCACGGAACTCAGGCTCACGGGCAGATATGCCCTGCGGGGCGTACAGGGCGAGGACTTCGAGGATTATATGATCACCGAGGTCTATTTCCGCCCCGCCGCCGAGGGGCTCACCCCGCTCGAGAGCAAGAAGACAGTCCGCGCGACCGTCCCCGTCGGCACACCCGTCGACGGCGCTCTCTCCGTGACGCATGAGTATGAACTCGGGGTCGTCTACGCCGCCGATCTCTCAAACGTGGAATGCACCCTCAAGACGACGCTCCCCGAGGCGAGCGAAAAGACGGAGTCGGTCAAACCGGATGTGAACGGCACCTTCCTCGACAACGAGCAGATCGCCTTCGCTCTCCGCGGGCTCTCCCTCTCCGCCGCCGCGACCTTTACGACGCTCGACCCGCAGACCCGCAGAAGTGTCAGCGTAAATATCGGCGCCCCGACCACTGTGTCGGAGCACTTCAACTTCGAACTCAACGGACAGACGGTCGACGAGGACATCGCGACCGTGCAGTACCCGCTCAGCTATCAGGCGAGCCAGCCGGGCCCCGGGCGGACGTTTGTCTACGCGGGCGTCACGGACGCACACAACAACCGCTTCCGTTCCGTTTTGCTGCGCTTTGAGAACACCGTCATGCAATCGATGGGTACGGTCCAATACACCCTCAAACGCGCCACATTCAACATGAAATAATCCCTCTCCCGTATTTCTCCACCCCTCTTGCCTGCCCCCTTTGAAGGGGGCGGGTGGCGCGGCGTAGCCGCGTCAGGTGGGGGTTGTCTCGGCGTCTTACGGTCATCCTGCCCTCTTTCTTCTGCGTCATTCTGAGCCGCAGGCGAAGGATCCCGAAGAACGAAGTCCAACCCATGCTTGCGTCATCCTGAGACAGTGAAAAAGAACGAAGTTCGATGAGCAAGTCCCGAAGAATCCCAAAGAACGAAGTCCAGCCCTCGGCGCCCCTTATAGGGGAGCTGGCGAGGCGTCAGCCGAGACTGAGGGGTTTTGAGCCCCTATCCCCTCCTCAGTCTCACGATGTTCGACAGCTCCCCCCCAAGGGGGAGCTTTTTTTAGCCCTTCCCGCTCCGCGGAAAGGGCATCTTCGCTCCGTTGTCCCTCCTCTCCCCGCAAAAATACTTCGTCTTTTTGCGGGGGCCCCCTTTTTTACTCGACAGAACCCGCTTTTGCCCCACAATATATTCCAAGCCCGCCCCGCGTTTGCGGGGCGGGCTTGGGATATGAGCGGACCTGTAAGCCGGGTTCTGTCGAGCGCGGTCATTTATCTACGCCTGCCGTCGCCGACAGGCTCAAGCGTTATTCACGGACTTCTTCGGGCGGGCAACCCTATATGAAGAAGTCCCAAACTTGCATCGGACGGGGTTTACATGGCACGGGGCGTTACCGTCCCGTCGGTGAGCTCTTACCTCGCCTTTCCATCCTTGCTCGCCGCCGCAGGTCTCCCCGTGGGCGCCCTATCGGAATAGGGATTCGGCGGGCGGTCTATTTCTGTTGCACTTTCCTTGGAGTCGCCTCCACCTGACGTTATCAGGCGTCCTGCCCTGCGATGCCCGGACTTTCCTCATCGCGATCTCTCGCGCCGCGACCGCGCAGTCCGCTCATATCCATTCCAGTATAACACAAATTTCGGAAAAGGTCTTGTTTTTTTTGCAGAATATGATAAAATGGAGGGGAAAATTTTTTCGGGGGGATTTCTTATGAAAAAGACAAAAATCATCTGTACGCTCGGGCCCTCTTCCGAAACGGAGGAAATCATCGGCGCAATGGCAGACGCGGGAATGAACGTCGCCCGTATCAATTTCTCGCACGGCACCCATGAGGAACACGCGAAGAAGATCGCGATTCTCAAAAAGATCCGCAAAGAGAAAAACATTCCTCTGCCCATTCTGCTCGATACCAAGGGTCCCGAGTTCCGTATCCGCACCTTCAAGGACGGCAAGGTCACGCTCGAAGAGGGCGATACATTCACCTTCACCACCGAGGAGATCGTAGGCGACGAGACAAGAGTCGCCGTCTCCTATAAAAACATCTGCAATGAAATGGTCCCGGGGGACAAGATCCTTCTCAACAACGGGCTCATGGTCTTCGAAGTCACCGCCGTCAAGGCGCCCGACGTCATCTGCAAGGTCCTCATCGGCGGGGAACTTTCCAACCGTAAAAGTATGTTCTTCCCCGAAAAACAGCTCGATCTCGTGTATCTGTCCGAGCAGGACAAGGCGGACCTGCTCTTCGGCATTCAGCAGGGGGTGGATTTTGTCGCCTGCTCCTTTGTCTCCAAGGCACAGGACATCATCGACGTCAGGAATTTCCTCCATGAGAACGGCTCCGACGACATCGACCTCATCGCTAAGATCGAGAACCGTGCAGGCGTCAACAACCTCGATGAGATCCTCGCCGTCTCGGACGGCATCATGATCGGCCGCGGCGATATGGGCGTGGAGATCCCCTATGAGGAACTCCCCGACATCCAGAAATACATCATCACGGCGTGCCGTATCGCGGGAAAGCGCTGTATCACGGCGACGGAGATGCTCGAATCCATGATCAAACAGCCCCGACCGACGCGTGCGGAGATCTCCGACGTCGCAAATGCCGTCTACGACGGTTCGAGCGCGATCATGCTCTCGGGCGAGACCGCGGCGGGAATGTACCCCGTACAGGCCGTCGCCGCAATGGCAAAGATCGCCATGCAGGCGGAGAGCAAACTCGACTATATCCATCGGGTGGAGGACAACAGATTCCTCATCAAGAATCTGTCGGACGCGCTCTCCCATTCGGCGTGTCTGCTCGCCCATGACGTCAATGCAAAGGCGATCGTCGTCTGCACGAGGACGGGCGGCACGGCAAAAATGGTCTCGAGATTCCGCCCGATGATCGATATCATCGGCATGACGACGGATGAAAAGAGCTACAGAAAGCTCGCGCTCTCATGGGGCGTTTTGCCCGTCCTGTCGGAGGAATATTTCTCGGTGGACGTTTTGTTCCACTTTGCCAAGCGCGCCGCGCTCGAGAGCGGGATTGTCAGGAAGGGAGACGTCATCGTCATCACGGGCGGCACTCCCAACGGCAAGAGCGGCAACTCCTCGCTCATCAATCTGGAAACGGTATAATTTTTGTATCATCAAAGGTCCGACGAAGCCGTCGGACCTTTTTTCA
>CANQLW010000016.1 GCA_947624805.1 uncultured Clostridia bacterium
CGCGATCGGCATCTCCGTCGCGCACGACAGCCATAACCTCGTCGTCCTCGGGGATGACGATGCCGCGATGGCCCGTGTCGTCACCCTGCTCAAAGAGGCTGGCGGCGGAATGGCGGCCGTGACTTCGGAAGGGGAGGAGGACGTATTCCCCCTCGACGTCGCGGGGCTCATGAGCTCGGCGCCCGCGGAGGAGGTCGTCCGCCGCACGGCGGAACTTACCGCCAAGGCACGGAGCATGGGGGTGAAAGAGGGGTACGAGCCCTTCATGTCGCTCGCCTTCCTCGCGCTCCCCGTGATCCCGCAGCTTAAACTCACGGACAAGGGGCTCTTCGATCTCGGAAAGGGGCGCTTCGTCCCGCTCGACGCGGAAAACAGTTGACATTTCCACGCAGCCTGCGTATAATAAATAAGGTACCAAAGAATACGCGGCTCCCCTGAAAGGGGAGCCGAGAGGATTAAAACAAGGAGGAAAAAGCCGTGAAAGGACGAAGTAGTGACGTGGACGGATCTGTGCCTTTGTTTTTTGCGGCGTTTTCCGTATAAAACAGAGGCTCACTCCGTCTGCGCGTCCGATCTGAAACCGATCAAACGGAGGTGGAGCCATGAATCAAGAACTTTTGCAGCTTCTCGCTGCAGACAATTTTTCTGACGCCGCCGCTTTGCTGGAGAAACTTTCCCCGGAAGAGGCGGCGCGCGATTTATCGGAGGCGGGGGATAAGATCATCCCGCTCGCCCGTGCCCTCGAGAGCGATACGCTCGCCGAGATCCTCGTCCTGCTCGATCCGCCCATCCAGCAGCGCATCCTCGAGGGTCTGCATGACGACGAACTTCAGGAGGTCATGGAGGATGTCTCCGTCGACGATACGGTGGACATCATCGAGGACTTGCCCGAGGGTGTCGCCCGCCGTATTGCCGAGGAGGACGAGATCTTCGCCCTCTTCAAAGAGAGGAAATTTTCCGTCCTCAAACCCATTCTCTCCTCGATGAACGAGATCGATCTCGCCGAGGTGTTCGAGCACGCCATGGAGGAGGACCTTCCCGTCCTCTTCCGCATTCTTCCCAAGGATCTCGCCGCGGATATGTTCGTCGAGATCGACAGCGATACGCAGGAAAAGCTCCTCAAAAAGCTCACCGATAAGGAAGTCAAGGCGGTCATGGACGAGCTCTTCCTCGATGATACCGTCGACCTGATCGAGGAGATGCCCGCAAATGTCGTCAAGCGTCTGCTTGCCCAGAGCGACAGCGAGACGAGGGCCTATATCAACGAGATCCTCAAATACCCCAAGGACAGCGCGGGCTCGATCATGACCATCGAGTATGTGCGGTTCCGCCCCGATATGACGGTGGAGAAGGCGTTCGACCGCATCCGCGAGACCGCCATCGACAAGGAGACGATCTATACCTGTTATGTGACGGACACGTCCAATAAGCTCATCGGGCTCGTCACGGCAAAAGAGCTCATGCTCGCCAAAAAGGACGCCGTCATCTCCGATATCATGGAGGACAACGTCATCTACGTCAATACAAAGGACGACAAGGAGGACGTGGCGAGAAAGATCTCCGACTACGGCTTCCTCGCCATTCCCGTCGTGGATGATGAGCGGCGGCTCGTCGGCATCGTCACCGTCGACGACGCAATGGACGTCATCGAAGAGGAGAACACAGAGGATATCGAGAGGATGGCGGCTATTCTGCCTGCCCAGAAACCCTATCTCAAAACGAGCGTGTTCTCGATCTATAAAAACCGTGTCCCGTGGCTATTGATCCTGCTCGTGAGCGCGACGTTTACGGGGCTCATCCTGAACAACTTCGAGGCGATGCTCTCGACGGCGTTGCTCGCGTGCGTGCCCATGCTCATGGACACGGGCGGGAACTCGGGCTCTCAGGCATCCGTCACCGTCATCCGTTCGCTCGCGCTCGGAGAACTGACGACGAAGGACAGCGGAAGAGTGCTATGGAAGGAATTCCGCGTCTCGCTCCTGCTCGCCGCGACCCTTGCCGTCGCCTGTTTTGCGAAATTGCAGCTCATCGACAGACTGCTTTTCGGCTTTGAGGGATATACCGTCGTGCCCTGTCTCGTCGTCTCGTTGGCACTGTTCTGCACCGTTGTGATGGCGAAATTCGTCGGATGTATGCTTCCGCTTCTCGTGAAGAAGATGCACCTCGACCCCGCCGCCGTCGCCTCGCCCTTTATCACGACGATTGTCGACGCGGTCTCCCTCCTCATCCTCTGCGGCCTTTCGGCGTGGATTTTGGGATGATTTCGCTTGATTTGTTTGCTACGCAAACAAATACAAGCGAGGAAACACGCGTTTTTGTCCTCTTGGGTCAACTTCTCATTCGCTCGAGAAGACATTAAGCCGAAGGGGTTCGGCAAATTGAGTCGCCCTACTTCGCCCTGACGGGCTCGTGCCGCGCTTCGTGTAATAGAACGCGCGCGGGGCGGCGGAAGCGCGCGCCTAAGGCACATTATTGGGGAACGAACCCCCACCTGACGCGGCTATGCCGCGCCACCCGCCCCCTTAAAAAGGGGGCAGGCAAGGGGGAGGGCGGGGGTAAGTGGCGCCTCCACCCGCTTGCGGGGGGAGGGTAGGGTGGGGGGTGGGCAACGTGCTCATGCTGTAATATTACAAAAAGGAAACAGAATGAAAATCGTAGTTGCAACGGGCAATGCCCATAAACTTAAGGAGATCAGGGAGATCCTCACGGAACACGAGATCCTGTCCGCCCACGAAGCGGGGTTCTTCGGCGACGTCGAGGAGACGGGGGAGACCTTTCTCGCCAACGCCCTGCTCAAAGCACACGCCGTCTGCAATCTGACGGGACTCCCCGCTCTGGCCGATGACTCGGGCCTGTGTGTGGACGCGCTCGGCGGCGCTCCCGGGGTGTACAGCGCCCGCTTTTCGGGCGGCGGGGATGCCGCCAACCGTGCCCTGCTCCTCAGAAAACTCGGGAATACGGAAAACCGCCGCGCCCATTTCACCTGTGCGATGGCGCTCGTCTTCCCCGACGGCAGGATGTTTACCGCCGAGGGCAGGACGGAGGGGACGATCTTATTTGAAGAGCGCGGCAGCGGCGGCTTCGGTTATGACAGCCTCTTCCTCTCCGATGAGCTCGGCGTCACCTTTGCCGAGGCGACTGAGGCACAGAAAAATGCCGTCTCCCATAGGGGTCGGGCGCTCGCCGCGCTGAGGGAGCAGTTATGAAGACATTTCTCGTCATGTCCGATTCCCACGGCAGGTCAGGCGCGGTCATGAGGACCCGTCATCTCTTCCGCGAGACGGACTATCTCGTGCACCTCGGCGACGGATCGGCGGATATGCGCCCCTTCATGGGGTTGTACCCCGACAAGACCTATATCCTGCGCGGAAACTGCGATTTCTCCTATGGGGAGGATGAATGCGTCATCGAGACGGAGGGCGTCCGTATCTTCTGTTGCCACGGGCACAGGTACGGCGTCAAGAGCGGGCTTACCCGCCTCGCCGAGGCGGCAAAGGAGAAGGATTGCACCGTCGCCCTCTATGGGCATACGCACATCGCCGCGATCGAGACGGTCGACGGCGTCCTGTGCATCAACCCGGGATCGCTCGGCGCCTATGTCGATGCGAGTTACTGCTACCTCGTCGTGCATCAGGGCAAACCGACCCCGACGATCGTAACGCTATAAAAAAACCGACTTGCTCCCAAGCCGGTTTTTTCATATAAAGTCTATTCTTTCTTTTGCCGTGCACGCCTGTTTCTCACGGCGCTGCGGATGATCTCGAAGATATTGATCCCGATCCCCGAGAGGATGTAAACATAGTAGGTCAGAAATCTCCACACGAGGATAGTCCAGCCGATGACGGGTTCGATCCCCGAGACGGTGACAAAGACGAGCGAGCTCGCGACCTCGAGCGCTCCCGTATTCCCGGGTGTCGGGATGAGCAGCGCCATATAACGGGAGATGATGACGAGACAGGCGATCTGCACGGCGAGCTCGACGGTCGGCTGAACGTTTGCGATCGCGATGACCACAAAGAAGGGGATCGTCACGAACAGCAGACTCTCGAGGATGCAGAGGATGTACAGCGGGACATACTTGAAAAATTCTCTGCCGAACTGTTTGAGCGTCGCGCTGTAATCGGTGATGAGCCGTATAAATTTGAACTGCGTCCGCTCCTTGTTTTTGACGATATGCATCTTCGCCAAGAGGGCGATGAGCCCGAGCGCGGCCTTCTTGCCTGCCTTGGGGAAGATCGAGAAGAGGACGAGCGCCGTCGGGAACATCAGATTGATCGCGAGCGAGATCCACGAGATGATGAGTGCAGTCAGGTTGACGTTGCTCTCGGGCACAAAACGGGGGGTAATGGCGAGCAGGACGACGGACAGCGTGCTCAAAAAGATGATGCTGACGACGTACCGCATGACGGGGATCGCACTCGCCGCGCCGCTCGGGATCTTTTTCTTATGCAGATAATAGATCTGGAAGGGCTGGCCGCCCGTCGAAAGCGGGGTGATCCCGTCGTAATATTTCCCGAGGAACATCGTCTTGACGGCGATCTTGAAATGGAATTTCCCCGTATGGACCTTGAGCATATAGGCATATTTCCCGCTCTCGACGGCGATATAGAGAAGGATTACGCCGAGCAGGAGTGCAAAGAGGGGATAGTTGATGGAACGGAGCAGCTGGGGCAATGTGTACTGGGGAACTTCCTCCCCCGTGAGATAGCCGCCGAGCTGGAAGAGCACGACGACGGAGACGACGACAAGCGCAAGCATCAGGATGGTCTTGATCCACCACCCCTTCAGACTCTTGCTCGTCTTCGGCTCCTCGACGGACACCTGCGGCTCCGCGGTCCCGTCCGTCTCTTTCGTTTTGATCTCCCCTGCGTCCGGTTCGGCGGGCGCTTCGGGGGGAGTTACTTGCTCCTCAACATCCATATCCTGTACATCTTATCATTTTTGCAGAAAAAAAGCAATCATTTTCTCGTATCGGAGAAAATTGTCTTCCCCGCGATCAAGGGGGAAGGGGGGATGCTTTACAATTCCCCGCGGATGTGTTATACTGTTCCCAAAGGAGGCAAGCATGGAAAAAACATATATCGCGATCGATCTCAAATCCTTCTATGCCTCCGTGGAGTGCGTCGCGCGGGGGCTGGATCCGCTCGATACCAACCTCGTCGTCGCCGACCTCTCCCGTACAGAAAAGACGATCTGCCTCGCCGTCTCTCCCTCGTTGAAGGAATACGGCATCGGGGGCAGAGCGCGGCTCTTCGAGGTCGTCGCGCGGATGAAGACGGTCAACCGTGAACGAAAATGGCGCTCCCCGACGGGGGAATTCAGCGGGAAATCGCATCTGAAGAGCGAGCTCCTCGCCGACGCTTCCCTCGAGGCGGACTACATCGTCGCCCCGCCGCGCATGGAACGGTACGAGAAGGTCAGCGCGGCGATCTTCGATATCTATCAGCAATATGTCGCCCCCGAGGACATCCATGTCTATTCCATCGATGAAGTTTTCATGGACGTGACGGGGTATCTGTCGATGTACAAACTCACCGCGCACGGGCTCGCCGTAAAGATCATCCGTGACGTTCTGAAACAGACGGGCATCACGGCGACGGCAGGGATCGGCACCAACCTCTATCTCGCCAAAGTTGCGATGGACATCGTCGCAAAGCACGTCCCCGCCGACGCGGACGGGGTACGCATCGCCGAGCTCGACGAGATGAGCTACCGCAAGCTCCTGTGGGGACACCGCCCGCTCACCGATTTCTGGCGCGTGGGGCGGGGGTCTCAAAAAAGACTCGAGCGCTACGGGCTCTTCACGATGGGGGATATCGCCCGCTGTTCGCTGCGGCGGGAGGATCTTTTATACAAACTCTTCGGCGTCAACGCGGAGCTCCTCATCGACCACGCATGGGGTTATGAGCCCTGCACGATTGCCGACATCAAGGCATACAAGCCCGCGTCGAACAGCCTGAGCTCGGGACAGGTGCTCCAGAGTCCCTATTCCTTTGAGAAGGGGGAGCTCATCGTGAAGGAGATGGCGGACCTGCTCGCCCTCGACCTCGTCGCAAAGAGACTCAAGACGAGGAAGATCGTCTTGTATGTCGGGTATGACGTCGAGAATCTCAGAGACCCCGCGCGGGCGGCGGAGTACCGCGGGGAGACCGTCTCGGACGGTTACGGACGCCGCCTTCCCAAACCCGCCACGGGCAGCGAGAACCTCGGCGGATATACTTCTTCCTCCAAAAAGATCCTCGCGGCCGTCTCTGCATTATATGAGAGGATCGTCGATCGGGGACTGCTCGTAAGGCGGATGAGCGTGACCGCGGATGACGTCCTTCCCGAGGATGACATCCCGCCCGAGACCCCGCAGCAGCTCGATCTCTTTACCGATTATGCCGCGGAATCGGCGGCGCGGGAGGAGGAGACGGCGGCGCTCGAACGGGAGAGGAGATTGCAGGAGACGGCGCTCGCCGTACAGGAAAAATTCGGTAAAAACGCCCTGCTCAAGGGGATGAACCTCGAGGAGGGCGCGACGACGGTGGAGCGGAACGGGCAGATCGGAGGGCATAAAAAATGAGCGGATATGACGATATCATTCATTTACCGCATCATGTGTCGGCGACCCGTCCGCGTATGACTTCGGCCCAGCGTGCGGCCCAGTTCTCGGCATTTGCGGCGCTCAGGGGGTTCGACGAAGAGATCGAGGAGACCGCCCGCTATACCGAGGCAGGCAGAGTGCTGTCCGAGGAGAAGGAGCACGAGATCGCGGAAACGCTTTCAGCGCTCAAAGACAGACGGCGGGAAGTATATTTGTATTATTTTGAACCCGATTCCCGAAAAGAGGGCGGGGCATATCTTGAACACAGCGGCCCCGCCAAAGCGACAGACGGCTCCCTCGTCTTCTCCGACGGCCTCTCCGTCTCCTTCGACCAGATCGTCGACCTCGTCCTGTTCTGATCAAGCAACCTCCGCCCCTTGCCTGCCCCTTGCCCCCGCGTCATCCTGCCCTCGCCTCTTGCCTGCCCCCTTTTAAGGGGGCGGGTGGCGCGACGTAGTCGTGTCAGGTGGGGGTTGTAGCCTGACCCCCTACGGGGGGGAAGGTGGCACGGCGTAGCCGTGACGAATGGGGGGGATTACGTCCCACCATATTCTCGGCGCCCCTTATAGGGGAGCTGGCGCCGAAGGCGCCTGAGGGGTTTCGCTCCCTCATAAAGGCCGTGACGGGCGCGGGGGAGAGGAAAAAAGGTATTTTGCAAAAATCATCGGTGAAATGATTGACGAATTTGCCGAAATTGTTTATTATAAATACGGAATCCAATCGAAAGGTGGACGCATGATTACACACGGTAACGAGATCAAGCTCTTCGCTGGCAACTCCAACATCCCCTTAGCGAAAAGAATCGCCGCAAAGCTCAACACGAGCCTCGGAGAAGTCGAAGTTTCCAAATTTTCGGACGGTGAGACGAGTGTCCACATCGGGGAGACGGTCCGCGGGCGGGACCTCTTCATCATCCAGTCCACTTCGGCACCCGTCAACGACAATCTGATGGAACTGCTCATCATGATCGACGCCGCAAAGCGCGCTTCTGCGGGGCGGGTCACGGCCGTCATTCCCTATTTCGGTTACGCCCGTCAGGACAGAAAGGCGCGTTCCCGCGACCCGATCTCGGCAAAGCTGGTCGCAAACCTTCTCACCTCCGCGGGGGCGGACAGAGTCCTCACTATGGACCTCCACGCCGCCCAGATCCAAGGCTTTTTCGACATCCCCGTGGACAACCTTCTCGGCGGGCCCACACTTTACAATTATTATGCAGACAAGCTCGGCGATGACTTCATCGTCGTCTCTCCAGATATCGGCTCGGTGAACCGTTCGAGGAAGGTCGCAGAGCGTCTCGGCGTACCGCTCGCCATCATCGATAAGCGCCGCCCCCGTGCAAATGTCATGGAGGTCATGAATATCATCGGCAGCGTCGAGGGCAAGCGGTGTCTTCTTGTCGATGATATGATCGACACGGGCGGGACGATCTGTCAGGGCGCACAGGCGCTCGTGGACGCGGGAGCGAAGGAGATCAAGGCGTGCTGCACCCACGCGGTCCTGTCGGGCTCCGCGCTCGAACTCCTCGAAAAGTCCGCGATCGACGAGCTCGTCATGCTCGATACCGTCTTCCTTCCCGAGGAAAAGCGGCTTCCCAAGATGAAGATCCTGTCCACGGCGGACATCTGGGCGGCGGCGATCGAGAACGTCTACCTCGACAGGCCGATGAGCAAGATCTACGACTGAAAAATGACCGCCCTACGGCGGTCTTTTGCTGAGATTGCCCTCTTTTGTCCCGCGCACATTCTGTGCCCTCCCAAGGAGGGGGGTAGGGGCAATGACGCGGGGCGCGCGGCGGCGCCTCATGCAATATCAATAAGGTGAAATTATGTATCTCATTGTCGGGCTCGGGAATCCCGAGGAAAAGTACGCAAAGACCTTCCACAACATGGGTTTTCTCGCGGCGGGGGACGTCGCAGAGGCCCTGCACGTCAAATTCAAGAAAAAGGAATGCGAGGCGAGCGTCGCGGAGGGCTTCATCGGCGGCGAAAAGGTCATCATCGCCCGTCCGCTCACCTATATGAACGCCTCGGGGCGGAGCGTCAAACAGCTCGCGGCGAAGTATAAGATCTCCCAAAGCGAGCTCATCGTCATCTACGACGACTACGACCTTCCCAAGGGTCACGTCCGCATCCGTCCCTCGGGGAGCGCGGGGACCCACAACGGGATGCGCTCCGTCATCGCCGAGCTCGGCTATACGGAATTCCCCCGCATCCGCATCGGCATCCGTGACGAGGCGGTGGACATCCCCCTCATCAACTATGTCCTCTCGGAGGTAAAAAAAGAGGACTACCCGCTCTTCATCGACGCCTGCAAACGGGCGGCGGAGGCGGCGATCGCCCTTGCCTCGGGCGAGGAATTTTCCCGCGTCATGACAAAGTATAACGGATGAGCTTCTTCTCTTATGACAACCTTACGGAGGACTTCCCCGCGCTTGCCGAAAGCGTACGGTCGGGCGTTCCGACGGCCGTGTTCGGGGTCGCCGATCCGCAAAAATACCTGCTCGCCTCGCTCTCGGAGGGGAAAACGGTCTACATCGCCGCGGATGCACTCTCAGCACAGAGGGCATTCGAGGCGATCTCTGCGCTCACGGACAAAAAAGTCTGTCTCCTCACCGCCAAGGACGAAGTTCTCACCTACCGCCGTGCAGGCTCGCGGGACGCCCTCTTCAAACGTCTTACCGCGCTTTACGCATGGGAGACGGGGGCGCAGATCCTCGTCTGCGATGTGGAGGCGATCGTCCAGCGCGTTCCCAAACACACGGCATATTTCCGTCTTGAAACGGGGAAGGACACGGATATGCGTGCCCTCGTCGACGGACTCGTGCGTGCGGGCTATGCACGGGAGTACTCCGTAGACGGGCGGGGCGCATTCTCCGTCCGCGGGGACATCCTCGACATCTGGGCGGTCAATGAAGACCATCCCGTGCGCATCGACTTCTTCGGGGATGAAGTGGAGGCGATCAAACCCTACGACGAGGAGACGGGGGAACGGTATGAAAAGCGTTCCCGCATCGACATCGTCGCCGCGACGGACGCCCTTCTTATGGAGGGGGAAGAGCCCGCCGTGCACAAAAAGATCGGGGAGCAGATTGCAAAGATGCCCGCCGATGCCCGTGCCCGTATGCAGGCGGCAGCCGATGAATTGCAGGCGGCGGGGTATCGTTCTGATTTCCTCCTTCCGCTCTTCGAAGGCACGGGGGACTTTCTCAAAGATCTTGCAGCGGATGCCCTCATCATCGTGGACGAGGGCAAACTCATCCGCGACAAGGCGGAGGGACTGTACCGCGAGCACGAAGAACGCTTCCGCCTGCTCCTGAAAGGGGGAGAGGCGCTGCCCTGCTCCGCCGACCAATATATTCCCTATGGGGACATCATGTCCCTTACGGGTTACCGCACGCTGACGCTTCAGACGTTTACGGGAAATCCCTTCCTCACTAATCCGCTGAAGATCATCAACTATACGTCGGGCCCGATCAGACGCTATCTCAACTCCCTGCCCGATCTTGCCGTCGATCTCACGGCGTGGATGCAGACGGGTTACCGCGTCATTCTCTGTTGCGGGAGCGCCGAACGGGCGGATAAGCTGAAAGAGGAACTGTCCGAATATCATCTCCCCTTTGCCCCCCTCACGGAGGAGCAGGACGCATTCAGGGGGATCGCCGTCACGGCCTCTCCGCTTCCGCACGGGTTCTTGCTCCACGGCTGCAAGATTGCCGTGATCGGGGCGGCGGACCTCTTCACGAAGACGGTGAAGGAGCGGCGGATCAAGCGCAGACGCGGGGATCTCTTCGTCGCGCCCGAAGTGGGGGACTATGCCGTCCATGAGAATTATGGCGTCGGACGCATCACGGGGACCAAGAAGATCGAGACGACGGACGGCACCAAGGAGTACATCGCCCTCGAATACAAGGACGGCGACGTTCTGTATGTGCCCGTCGAGAACATGGACATCCTGTCCAAATACATGGGCGGGGACACGCCGACCCTCTCCAAGATCGGCGGCGGGGAGTTTGAACGGGTCAAGGCACGCGTGCGCGCGGGACTGAAAAAAATGGCGTTCGACCTCAAAGCGCTCTATGCGGAGCGGCAGGAGAAGATCGGCTACGCTTTCCCCGCCTATACGGAGCTCATGGACGAGTTCATCGCCGCCTTTCCCTATGAAGACACGCCCGACCAGACGACTTCCTTCGAGGAGATCCGCGATGATATGTGCTCGACCAAGGTCATGGACAGACTTCTCGTCGGGGACGTCGGCTTCGGCAAGACGGAGGTCGCCCTCCGCGCGGCGTATCTTTGCATCCTCGCGGGACGGCAGGCTGCGCTGATGTGCCCGAGCACCGTCCTCTCCGAACAGCACTATCAGACGGCGCTCGAACGCATGAAGGACT
This sequence comes from uncultured Clostridia bacterium, assembly GCA_947624805.1. GTDB lineage: Bacteria > Bacillota > Clostridia > Christensenellales > Borkfalkiaceae > Gallimonas. Next base: position 10,974 of record CANQLW010000016.1, read on the forward strand.
TCGGCGTGCGTGTCGCCTGTCTCAACCGTTTCCGCGCGGAAAAGGAGATCCCCGCCATCCTGTCCTCGCTCGCCCGCGGGGAGATCGATCTCGTCGTCGGAACGCACAGACTTCTGTCGCGGGATGTGGTATTCCACGACTTGGGACTTCTCATCCTCGACGAGGAACAGCGCTTCGGCGTCGAGCATAAGGAGAAGATCAAAAATTATAAACGGGACATCGACTGTCTCACGATGACGGCGACGCCCATCCCGAGAACGCTGCACCTCTCCCTCTCGGGGATCAGGGATATTTCCACCATCCGCACGCCGCCTCACGCAAGGCTCCCCGTGCAGACCTATGTCGCCGAGGAGACGGAGACCCTTCTCCGCGACGCCTGTCTTCGGGAGATCGCCCGCGGCGGGCAGACCTTCGTCCTCTATAACCGTATCGATACCATCCACGCGTTCGCTGTACGGCTCAGGGAGATCCTCCCCGAGGCGCGTGTCTGCGTCGCCCACGGCAGAATGGACAGGGTCACCCTCGAAAAGAGCGTCTTCGGGTTCTACCGCGGCGAGTACGACGTGCTCGTCACGACGACGATCATCGAGAACGGCATCGACCTGCCCAACGCGAACACCCTCGTCGTCATCGACGCCGACAGGCTCGGCATCTCCCAGCTCTACCAGCTGCGGGGCAGAGTGGGAAGGGGAGCAAGGCTCGCACACGCCTATTTCACCTATAAACCCGAGCGGGTCATGACGGACACCGCCGCCGAACGGCTCAAAGCGATCATGCAGTTTACCGAGCTCGGCTCGGGGTTCAGGATCGCCATGCGCGACCTCGAGATCCGCGGCGCGGGGAACGTGCTCGGCGCCGAACAGCACGGGCACATGGACAAGGTCGGCTACGAGCTGTACGCCAAGATCTTAAAGGAAGAGCTCACGGGCGTCAAACAGCAGAGCGTCGAGCTCGACATCAAGGCGGCGGCGTATCTGCCCGAGACCTATGTCGAATCCCCCGCGGGCAGAATGGATTGCTATAAACAGATCGCGGAGATCGGCAGTGCCGCGGATTACAAGCGGGTGTGCAATTCCTTGGAGGAGACATACGGACCGCTCCCGCCCGAGACGGTCAACCTCGTCGTGATCGCCCTCATGAAGGCGTATGCCGCCCGTCTCGGCGTGAAGAAACTCACCGTCGGGCCGAAAGGGGGGACGATCGTATTTCCCTCTATCGAGCCGCTCGCCCGCGACGGCCTTGCCGCGGCGATGGAAAAATTTCAGGGGAAATTCCGCCTCGAGATGACTTCGGCGCCCTGTCTTTGCTTCCCGTTCCTCGGCGACGGGGGCAAAACGATGCTGCAAATGACGAAATTTTTGAAATTTGCGGCAACTTTCACATGATTTTTTCTCAATTTCGCAAAAAAAGGATTGCGCATTTCCGAGAAATAGGGTATAATAGAGAACGATTGAAATCGTGGGGTCTCCCTGCGGTATGAATAAAAGGATTCGGAGCGATATACTATGAAGCAAAAAACAAAGGCGGCAATTGCACTTTCCGTTGCGTCCGTAATGGCGTGCGGACTCCTCTCGGGGTGCGATTTCGTGACGACGAATGCGAGAAAGGATTACGAGCAGGTCATCGCCGAGGTGAATATCTCAAAGAGCGAGGACTTCGGCGAGGGCGGAGCGTACGCCGCATATAAGGACGCCGTCTCGGACGAGCCCATCTACAAGCGCGATATGGTCGCGAGCTTCGTCTCGAGCGGATCCTCCGTCATGAGCCAGTACGGCTGGACGTATAAGGACACGTTCGATGCGATCAAGGACAGCCTCGTCAACCGTCAGGTCTATGTCCAGTACGCAAAGGTCTACTTCCTCTCCGAGAAGGTGGACGGCGATCCCTTCACCGTCGCAGGCTACAAGGCCGCGATCGAGGGCAAGGAAAACGCCGTCGAAAAGAGCATCGCGGGCCTGACCTATTTCCTCGATGCGGATGAGGAGGCAAAGGCGCTCTATGACCTCCGCGTCTCCTTCAACAGCTCGCTCGACTCCATCGAAGAGGGCTATATCGAGGCAGAGGACGACACCGCCAATACGGAGAGCGTCCGTACGACCCCCACGGGCGTCAATACCGAGGACGAAGATTACTTCGACCCCGATTACAGGATCTATACGGGCACCGAGACGGCGCTCGGCTCTTACGAAAAGGTGGACGGCTCCTCCGCCTTCACCCGCAGGGAAGCCTATGCGGCATTCCTCACCAACATCCGCTCGAGCGGACTGCTCGACGCGGGTGAGGACACGACAAAGATCGAGGGCCTCGGCTATTTCAAGCGTGAACTCAAATCCGCCTACGAGACCGCTCTCATCGAAAAGCTCGCAGACGCGTTCGAGGAAGATCAGGTCGCAAAGATCAGCGACGAATGGGTACAGCAGCAGTTCGATACCACCTACAAGAGACAGAAGAGCGACTTCGAGGACGGAACGCAGTCCGTGGACGACGCCCTTGACGGGATGTCCGACACCTCTTTCGTGCTCACGGCACCCAAGGAAGGGTACGGCTTCGTCATCAACATCCTGCTTCCCTTCTCCAATGAGGAGAGCAGACTGCTCGGCAGCGTTTCGATGGATAAGGACGATGTCAACGGCAACAAGTTCGTCTGGCGTGCAAACATCCTCAAGGGGTTGAAGGCGACCGACCAGCGCGGGACTTGGTTCACGGGCGAAGAGAACTACTCCTTCCTCCCCGAAGAGGGCACAAAGACCTACACGGGCGCGGAGGAGGCAGACAGGAGCTACCTCTTCTTCGAGGATTGCCTCGCCGCCGAGGAGACGGAGGAGGGGAAGACCGCCAAATACGAGCCGCTCAAGAACTATCTCGGGCAGTACACCTATAACGGCACCGTCAAGACGACGGAGAAGAACGGGAAGACCGTGTACGAGCCCAAGCCCAACAAGATCGACATCGACGGCTTCATCGCCGAAATGGAAGGGTATCTTGCATATGCAGGGCTCACCGTGGAAAAGGGAATCCCTGTCGCAGGTTACTATGAACAGGCGAGCAGCGATTACTACGTCGACATGAACAAGAACAAGGTGGACTGGTCCAAATTTGTCTACTATCAGGGCAAGGTGAATTTTGCGGAGGGATTCAAGGCGAACGACATCTTCCTCGAAGGTTCTCCCGAAAACAAGGCGCTTTCCGTCATCAACGAACTCTCGTTTGCATACAATACGGATACGGCGGGCCTCAACACCTATCTCGGGTATGCCGTAACGCCCTATAAGACGAGTTTCGTCTCCGAATTCGAATACGCGGCACAGCAGGTCTGCAAGCTGGGCGCGGGCAATTATATGGTCGTCCCGTCCGACTACGGCTGGCACATCATCTATTGTACCTTCTCCTTCACGGACACCGAGAAGTCCCCGTTCGAGTACGTTGCCGCGGACAAGGACACGGAAGGGAGTTTCTCCAACCTCTTCTATGAGGCACAGAAGTCTGCCGCCGTCACGAAGTTCGCTTCGGACAAACAGACGGAGATCGTCAACCGCTATGCAGAGGTGAGCGCGACCGTTTACGAGGAGCGCTATGCAGACCTGAGCAATCTCGATACAACGGCTTGACCGACAGGATTTGAATGGAAATCTTTACAGTAATCTGGCAATCTATCATACTTGGCGCGGTGCAGGGACTCACAGAGTTCCTGCCCGTTTCATCAAGCGGACATCTCGTGCTCCTGCAAAAGGCGATGGGCTATGCCCTCGACGGCGGGAGCATGATGTTTGTCAACGTCATGCTGCACCTCGGCACGCTTCTGTCTGTCGTCGTCGTGTTCAGGAAGGACATCCTCGCCCTCTTCAAAAGGCCCTTCAAAACGCTTCTGATGCTCATCGTCGCCACGATCCCCGCGGGGCTCGTGGGCGTGCTCTTCAACGATAAAATCGATACGGTATTTGCGGGGCCGCAGGGCATTCTGATGCTCGCGACCTGCTTTATGGGCACGGCGCTCCTGCTTCTGCTCTGCGAGATCGTCGCAAAGCGCAGAAAGACGCATGAATTCGGATGGAGAAACGCCGTCCCGATGGGGCTCATGCAGGCGGTGGCATTGCTCCCCGGGATCTCGCGGAGCGGCTCGACGATCGTCGCGGGAACGCTCAGCGGCGGCAAACGGGAGGACGTGGCAAAGTTTTCCTTTCTGATGAGCATCCCCGTCATTTTGGGGAGCGCCGCGGTGGAGATCTACGGGCTCATCAAGGAGCCGCCCGTGGTCGGCGGGGCGAACGGCGCGCTCGCGACCGTGCTCGGCGTGCTCTTCGGCGTCGTCTTTGCGGCGATCTTCGGCTTCTTCGCCATCAAAGCCATGCTGAAGATCATCGGAAAGGCAAACTATAAGTGGTTTTCCCTGTACCTGATCCTGCTGTCCGTGACTTGTATCTGGCTGAACGTCATCGGCGTGCTTGCATAAATCCCGCGCTTCCTCCCATACTGATCGTATGGAGGTGAAAACAGTATGAGACTGAATTGCGGCGATGTCTGCCCCAAGACGGGCGCGTACAAGGTAGTCGATGAAGACGGCAAGACCGTCGGAAAGATCTACGTCGGCGAGGGCGAAACGATGCCCCCCACGCAGCAGAGCGGCTGCCACTATGAATTTGAGAGCTGACTCGAACGGAACTTAGCTTAGTTGAACTGAACTGAACCAATCAAAAAGGAGGCCCCGCCTCCTTTTTGCATTCTCACTCCTTGCCCTCCGTCTGACACGGCCGACGCTCGGGTTTTCAAATTCCCCCTGTTTTTCCTTTACAAAACAGAGAAATTTCTCTATAATATTCAGTATGAATCCCGTTATTGCTATCGTCGGACGCCCCAATGTGGGCAAAAGTACATTCTTCAATAAAGTCGCGGGCAGGAAGATCGCCATCACCGAGGACCGCCCCGGTGTTACGCGTGACCGTATCACAGCCGACTGCGAATGGCGCGGCAAGCCCTTCACGCTCATCGACACGGGCGGGATCGAGCTCAAAAGCGAGGACGTCATGTGGAAGCAGATCGCGCTTCAGGCGCAGCTCGCCGTCGAGACGGCAGACGTCATCCTCTTCTTTACGGATGCAAGGGAGGGCGTCAATCCCTCCGACTACGACGTCGCCGACCTTCTCCGCCGCAGCAAAAAGCCCGTCGTGCTCGTCGTCAACAAGTTGGATGATTATTCCCCGGACAAGCTCTTCGAATTCTACGCGCTCGGGCTCGGGGAGCCGTACGGCGTCTCGGCAGAGCACTCCCGCGGCATCGGCGACGTGCTCGACCAAGCCGTGGCGTTCTTTCCCAAGGGAGAGACGGAAGAGGACGGGTCGCTCAAGATCGCCGTCGTCGGCAAGCCGAACGCGGGCAAGAGCTCGCTCGTGAACCGTCTCCTCGGCGAGGACCGTTCCATCGTGACGGAGATCGCAGGGACGACGCGCGACGCCATCGACACCCGTTTTGTGCGCGGGGGGAAGGCATACACCATCATCGATACGGCGGGCATCCGCAGGAAGCGATCCGTCACGGACGACGTCGAGTATTACTCCGTCCTGAGGGCATTCGATGCGATCAGACGCGCCGACGTCGTGCTCCTCGTCGTGGATGCGACGCAGGGGATCACCGAGCAGGACGTCAAGATCGCCGGTATGGTGCATGAAGAGGGGAAACCCTCCGTCATCGTCATGAATAAGTGGGATCTTGTCGAGAAGGACACGCATACCATCGAGAAATTCGAGAGCGGGCTGAGGGAAGATCTCAAATTCATGGACTATTTCAAGTCCGTGTATATTTCCGCCAAGACGGGGCAGCGTGCCGACAAAGCGCTCGCCCTTGCCGCGGAGGCCTATGCCCACGCCTCATTCCGCGTCCCGACGGGGGAACTCAACGACCTGCTCATCGATGCGGTACGGGTGAGTGAGCCGCCGAGCTATCTCGGCAAGCGCCTGAAACTCTACTATGCGGCGCAGGTCTCCGTCTGTCCGCCCCTCTTTGCGTTGCAGGTCAACGATGAAACGCTCCTGCATTTCTCCTATGCCCGTTATCTGGAGAACGTCATCCGCGGGGCATATGATTTTTCGGGCACGCCCATCCGCATCCGCGTGCGCAGCAAGAAGGAGAAAGAATGACCCCTCTCTCGTTTTCGGAGCTTTGGTACTGGTTTTTATTGATGGCCGTCGTGTGCTATTTCATCGGCTGTTTCAATTTCGCCGTCCTCATCGCCAGAGTCAAAAAGAAGGACGTACGGAAGATCGGGAGCGGGAACCCCGGCACGATGAACATCTCCCGTGAGTTCGGGCTGAAAGTGGGACTTCTCAACTTCCTGCTCGACGCCTGCAAAGGGGGGATCCCCGCCGTCATCAGTTACTTCATCTTCCGCCATTGCGTCTTTGCGGGGACGAATGTTATCATCTCCGATTTCACACGCTACTTTTGCGGCGTATGCGTCATCATCGGACATATTTTCCCCGTGACGATGCACTTTAAGGGGGGGAAGGGGATCGCCTCGACCTTGGGGCTCTTCTGGTTCTGCCTCTCCTGTGAGAACCCGTGGAACATCCTCATCTGCCTTGTAATCCTGCTCTTCGGGATCGTCGGGTTCATCGCTCTCACCGAGTGGGGCTCGATGGGGTCCCTGCTCGGCGTGACGGGGTTCTCCGTCTGGCAGGGGATCCTCTTTTTCCTGCGCTACGGGGAGGAGCTCGCACGCCCCGAGACCGTCGCTTGCTTCATGATGCTGCTCGCCCTGAATGTTCTGACGTGGACGGCGCACAGAAAGAACCTCGTACGGCTCTTCGCGGGGGAGGAGCACCGCACTTCCGTCCGAAAACTCTCGCACGGAAAGCGGGGCATGAAGGAGATGTGACCCGCGGGGGCGACAGGGGGGGATCATACCTGAAAATTTCAAAAAAATCTTCTGCGTGAGACTTGACAATTCGCAGAAAAAGATTACAATATTATTTGCTTTTTGAAAAAGCAAAGGAGATCATAGTATGTTAAACGATAAAATCGCTGCAATGCTGAACGACCAGATCAACAAGGAACTCTATTCCGCCTATCTCTATCTCGATTTTGCCAATTATTATGCGGATGAGGGGCTGGACGGATTTGCCCACTGGTACGAGGTACAGGCACAGGAGGAGAGGGACCACGCCCTCATGCTCAGGAGATACCTCATCAACAACGGCCACCGCGTCGTGTTCGAGGCCGTCGCTAAGCCCGATAAGACCTTCAAGACCCATCTCGATCCCCTCGAAGCGGGGTATGAACATGAGCAGTATGTGACTTCGCTCATCACGGGGATCTATCATGAGGCGTTTGAGCAGAAGGATTACCGCACGATGCAGTTCCTCGACTGGTTCATCAAGGAGCAGGGCGAAGAGGAGACGAATGCGGACGATATGGTCAAGAAGTACAAGCTGTACGCCTCCGATGCGAAGGGTTTGTACGCGCTCAATCAGGAGCTCCTCGGCCGTGTCTATACCCCCTCGGCGACAGGCCCCGCGATGTAAATTCCCACAGTTTCAAAAAATCCCGCCTCCGCGGGATTTTTTCTATACAGTCGGGTCTTCTCATCCCTTGCCCACCCCTTGAGGGGTGGGTGTCGCCAGAGGCGACGGAAGGGGTGTTCCCCCCGTGTCATCCTGCTCCGCGCGTCATCCTGCCCTTAGCTCTCCCCCGTCCACGGTCATCCTGCCCTTCTCCCGCGTCATCCTGACCCTGAGCTTGTCGAAGGGGAAGGATCCCGAAGAACGGAGTCCTCTCCGCCCGCCCCCGTTGAAGGGGGCGGGGTAGGGGTGGGGGTTGAAGCCCTACCCCCTATGGGGGGAGGGTGGATTTGCGAAGCAAAGACGGATGGGGGGTAAGACAATGAACTATGCCCCCTCAAACGAAGTCCTCTCCGCCCGCCCCCGTTGAAGGGGGCGGGGTAGGGGTGGGGGTTGAGAGCGCCTCCCTTGGGAGGATCCTTCGATCGCTACGCTCCTCAGGATGACGCCATTATAACGCGTGACTGAGGAGGGGATAATGCTCTGCCGTCCCTTGGCTCTCTCTGTTTTACGGTCGTCCTGAGGCGCAATATGGCGCAAGGAAGGCCTTTTGACAAACAAAACGCGCCCCGCGGCGAGAGCCGCGGGGCGCACATTCTGTCCCTGATTTATTTGTCGAAATGCACGATCGCCGCAAAGTCATTGGGTTTGAGCGAAGCGCCGCCGATGAGCCCGCCGTCGATCTCGGGCTGGGCCATGAGTTCCTTCGCGTTCCCCGCGTTCATCGAGCCGCCGTACTGGATCCGCATCCGTCCTGCATTGCTGTGCGGGTACAGCTTCTTCACGCGCTTTCTGATATAGGCGATGGTCTCGTTTGCCTGTTGTGCCGTCGCGGTCTTGCCCGTGCCGATCGCCCAGATGGGTTCATAGGCGATGACGATCTTCGAGAAGTCCGTAATGCCCTTGAAACCCTCTGCGATCTGCTTGTCGAGGACCTTTTCGGTGAGCCCGCCCTCACGCTCCTCGAGCGATTCGCCGATGCAGACGATGGGGGTGAGCCCCGCGGCGAGGGCCGCGAGCGTACGCTTATTGACGGTCTCATCCGTTTCTCCGAAGTAAGCGCGGCGTTCGCTATGGCCGATGATGACGTAGCTGACGCCGTACTCTTTGAGCATATTCGCGGAGATCTCGCCCGTGTAGGCGCCTTTTTCGGCAAAGTGCACGTTTTGGGCGCCGAGTTTGATCTTGGAGCCGTAGACCGCCTTCTTGACGGCGGGGATATCGATGGCGGGGACGCAGACGACGACCTCGCATTTTGCATCCTTGACGAGGGGTTTGAGCGCCTTGACGAGCGCGACGCCCTCGCTTGCCGTATTGTTCATTTTCCAGTTACCTGCAATGATGGGTTTTCTTGCCATAATTTTTCTCCTGATTGATTTTTGTGGTGGTGGGCGAATATCTTGCCTTCCCCTTGAGGGGAAGGTGGCACGGCTGCCCTTGCCGTGACGGAAGGGGTGTCATAAAATTACGTCATCCTGAGCTTGTCGAAGGGTCACCGCAATATAATAAGGTAATGTTTCGACGGAGCTCAACATGATGTAATCAGAATGTCGCTACGCTCCATGTCGCTACGCTCCATGTCGCTACGCTCCGTTCACCATGACGATTTGGAACGACACCCCCTCAGTCGCGCAAGGGCGCGCGACAGCTCCCCCTCAAGGGGGCGCCAAGGGGGGATATCTTACTTCTCGTTCAGGCAGGCGATGCCGGGAAGAACTTTTCCTTCGAAGAGCTCGAGGGAAGCCCCGCCGCCCGTTGAGATATGGGTGATCTTATCCGCATAGCCGAGCTGTGTGCAGGCAGCAGCCGAGTCGCCGCCGCCGACGATCGTCGTCGCGCCCTTTGCTTCGGCCAGCGCCGCCGCAACGGCGTTGGTGCCCGCCGCGAGGATGGGGTTCTCGAACACGCCCATGGGCCCGTTCCAGATGACCGTCTTCGCGCTCTTGACCTTTTCGGCATACAGCGCACGGGTCTTCTCGCCGATATCGAGTCCCATCTTGTCCGCGGGGATATTGTGGGAGCAGACCGTCTCGATCTCGATGGGGGCATCGATGGGATCGGGGAATGCCGCCGTGATGACGGTGTCTACGGGCAGAAGGAGCTCCTTGCCCATCTCCGCGGCCTTTGCGATCATCTCTCTGCAATAGTCGAGTTTCTCATCGTCCACGAGCGATGTGCCGACTTCATACCCCTGCGCTTTGAGGAAGGTATATGCCATGCCGCCGCCGATGATGAGCGTATCGCACTTCTCGAGAAGATTATTGATGACGCCGAGCTTATCCGCGACCTTTGCGCCGCCCAAAATCGCCACGAAGGGACGGACGGGATGGTCGAGCGAGTCCGCCATGACGGAGAGCTCTTTCTCGATGAGGAACCCGCAGACGGCAGTCTTCACGAGCCCGTATTCGACGATCGCCGCGGTGGAAGCGTGGGAGCGGTGTGCCGTGCCGAACGCATCGTTGACATAGATATCCGCAAACGCCGCGAGTTTCTTGCAGAATCCGAGGTCCTTTTTCTCCTCTTCCCAGTGGAAGCGGAGGTTTTCGAGCAGGACGGCTTCACCCTCCTTGCAGGCCGCAACCTTTGCACAGGCGTCGGGACCGACGACGTCGTGCGCGAAGGTCACTTTTCCGCCCAAAAGTTCGTTGAGGCGTGCCGCGACGGGGGCGAGGGTGAGCTTTTTGGGCTCTTCCTTCTTTGCCTTTTCGATGATGGCCTCCGCCGTCGTCTCGCCCTTTTCCACCTTTGCCTTATCCTTCTTGTTGAGCTTCACCTCGTCCGAGAAAATGGAGTGCGGTTTGCCCATGTGGGAGCAGAGGGTCACCTTTGCGCCCGCGTCGAGCAGGTATTTGATGGTGGGGAGTGCGCCGATGATACGGTTCTCGTCGGTGATCTTGCCGTCCTTCATGGGCACGTTGAAGTCGCAACGGACCAGAACGTGCTTGCCGCGAAGGTCTTTGAGGTCTTTTACGGTCATTTTGTTCATGGATCTTTCCTTCCTTTTTAATAAGATTTTCTTACATATCTTAATGCTTTTTTGCGATTTTGTCAATACTTTCGCCGTAAATTTCCCAAGCGGGGGATTTTATGAAAAAAATTCGGAAAGTGGGTAAATTCGTTTGACAAAAATTTTCGGTTTTGGTAAAATGACGATTGCCTGTAAATGCGGCGAGTCTTTTTTCATGCCGTTACGGCGAAAAAAATCGCGTCTTAGAATCGTTTGATTCCGAAGATATTCCGAAAAAATCACAAGGAGGTAAAAAATGCCCACGATCAACCAGCTCATCAAGAAAGGCAGAGAAAGAGAGGCGTTCAAATCCAAATGCCCCATCCTCGACCGTTGCCCCCAGAAGCGCGGCGTATGCCTTTCCGTGACGACGACTTCCCCCAAGAAGCCCAATTCGGCTCTCAGGAAGATCGCGAGGGTCAGACTGACCAACAAGCAGGAAGGTACCGTTTACATTCCCGGCGAAGGTCACAATCTGCAGGAGCACAGCTCCGTCCTCATCCGCGGCGGAAGAGTCAAGGATCTGCCCGGCGTCCGCTATCACATCATCCGCGGCGCGCTCGATACGGCAGGTGTTGCAAAGCGCAAACAATCGCGCAGCAAGTACGGCGCAAAACGCCCCAAATAAATTCACGCATTTCCTTTCCTGCGCCGTTGGCTTTCTGAAAGAAAGCCGCAAGCCTTCGCTGAACGCTCGGCGTTGCCGAACGGCGATCGGAATGAAAAGAAATGCCGTGAGATGCTGCGGTCGTGCGCCGCTTAACGGCAGAAGTGAATTCCGCCTACGGCGCTCGGCGTAATTGGGAAAATCTCAGACCGAGGTGCAAAAGCCCAAGCCGTAGAAATCCCAAGCCAAACAAGAGCGTTTTCGCGCGTCACAATGTCCCTACTTATTTTCGGAATGTCTTTTCAAGGGACCCCGATCAAAGTAGGCAGTATTCCCCGTAAACGGGGGAGAAGGTTCGCTACTTTATTCCAAACATTATAATAGAGCAAGCGATAGCTTAACCGAAGGGGCAACCCCGAAGCGGTGAAAAGCCGCTTTCAAAAATCAAACAAGGAGGATCCAACAAATGCCCAGAAGAGGGAACGTTCCCAAGAGAGACGTCCTGCCCGATCCTTTGTATGGGAGCAAGGTCGTAACCAAGCTCATCAATCAGGTCATGCTCAACGGCGAAAAGAGCGTGGCGCAGACGATCGTGTATGACGCTTTCGAAGAAATGGGAGCAAAGCTCAATAAAGAGCCCATGGAAATTTTCAATCAGGCGCTTGCCAACATCACCCCCGTGGTCGAAGTCAAGGCAAGGCGCGTCGGCGGTGCGAACTATCAGGTCCCCGTCGAAATCAGGCCGGAGCGCCGCCAGACGCTTGCAATCCGCTGGCTCGTCCTCTCGACGAGAAAGCGCAGCGAGCGCGGCATGAGCAAAAAGCTCGCGGCCGAACTCATGGACGCCTACAACAACACAGGCGCGTCCGTGAAGAAGAAGGAAGACACGCACAGGATGGCGGAGGCGAATAAGGCGTTCGCGCATTTCCGCTTCTGATCGAGGTAAAGAATGGCAAGAGAATACGATTTAATACACACGAGAAACTTCGGGATCATGGCGCACATCGATGCCGGGAAGACCACGACGACCGAGCGTATCCTGTACTACACGGGCAAGACGCACAAGATCGGCGAGGTCCACGAAGGCGCTGCGACCATGGACTGGATGGTTCAGGAGCAGGAGCGCGGCATCACCATCACTTCCGCCGCGACGACCTGTATCTGGAAGGGGCACCGCTTCAATATCATCGATACCCCCGGCCACGTCGACTTCACGGTCGAGGTCGAGCGCTCTCTCCGCGTTCTCGACGGCACGATCGCAACCTTCTGCGCAAAGGGCGGCGTTGAGCCCCAGTCCGAGACGGTCTGGCGTCAGGCGGACACCTATAAAGTCCCCCGTATCGCCTATGTCAACAAAATGGACATCAACGGCGCCGATTTCTTCCGTGTCGAGAAGATGATCCGCGAGCGGCTCGGCGCAAACCCCGTCCCCGTCGAACTTCCCATCGGGAAGGAGGCTTCCTTCCGCGGGATTGTCGACCTCATCCGTATGGAGGCAGAGGTCTACTATGACGATATGGGGAAGGATTTCCGCAAAGAGCCCATCCCCGCGGATATGATTGATCTTGCAAACGAGTACCGCGCAAAGCTTGTCGAGGAGGCGGCATCCGCTTCGGACGAGCTCATGGAGAAGTATTTCGAAGACGGCGATCTCTCCGTGGACGACATCATCAAGGGACTCCGCGAGCGCTGCCTCAAGCTCGAAGCAGTACCCATGCTCTGCGGCTCTTCCTATAAGAACAAGGGCGTGCAGTTCCTGCTCGATGCCGTCATCCATTTCCTGCCCAGCCCCGTCGATGTCGACCACGTCAAGGGCACGAACCCCGACACGGGCGAAGAGGAGGAGAGGAAGACGTCGGACGATGAACCCTTCGCGGGCCTTGCCTTCAAGATCGCGACGGACCCCTTCGTCGGCTCCCTTGCATACTTCCGCTGCTACTCGGGCGTGCTCGAGGCGGGCTCCTATGTGTATAACTCCACCAAGGACAAGAAGGAGCGCGTCGGACGTCTCGTCCAGATGCACGCAAACGAGAGAAAGGACATTTCCGAGATCTATTCGGGCGACATCTGCGCGATCGTCGGACTCAAGAACACGACGACGGGCGATACGCTCTGCGACGAGAAGCACCCCATCATCCTCGAGAAGATGGAGTTCCCCGAACCCGTCATCCAGCTCTCTCTGGAGCCCAAGACCAAGGCAGGGCAGGAGAAGATGACGCTCGCGCTCGTCAAGCTCGCCGAGGAGGATCCCACCTTCAAGACCTATACGGACAAGGAGACGGGGCAGACCATCATCGCGGGCATGGGCGAGCTGCACCTCGACATCATCGTGGACAGGCTTCTGAGGGAGTTCCATGTCGAAGCCAACGTCGGCGCGCCGCAGGTCGCTTACCGCGAGACGTTCAGGAGCGCCGTGGATGCAGAGGGGATGTATAAGAGACAGTCGGGCGGCAAGGGCCAGTACGGCCACTGCAAGATCCATCTCATCCCCGGGGAGCCCGGTTCGGGTTACTCCTTCGAAGACCTCACGGTCGGCGGGTCCATTCCCAAGGAATTCATCCCCGCGATCGACAAGGGCATTCAGGAGGCAGCGAAGAACGGCTTCCTCGCAGGCTACGAGGTCGTGGACTTCAAAGTGCAGGTCTATGACGGAAGCTATCACGAGGTCGACTCCTCCGAAATGGCGTTCAAGATTGCAGGTTCCATGGCGTTCAAGAACGGGATGGAGAAGGCGAAACCCGTGCTGCTCGAGCCCATCATGAAGGTCCAGATCATCACTCCCGAGGACTATTTCGGCGACATCATGGGGAACGTCTCCTCCCGCCGCGGCACCATCCTCGGCACGGATGACAGGAACGGCGCAAAGATCATCGACGCCGAGATCCCGCTCTCCGAGATGTTCGGCTATGCGACGGACCTCCGCTCGCGTACACAGGGCAGAGGACAGTTCACGATGCAGTTCGACCACTACTACGAAGTACCCCGTTCGATCTCCGAAAAGATCATCCACGACAGGGCTTCGCGGCAGGATTGACCGTAAAAATGCGCTGCGATCAGGTTTCGGACAAATTTTTAGAAAAATTTTCCGTAAATGGATTGCAAAATTTGCGCATATCGGTTATAATACCATTTGACAAGCGATCCAGCTTGATATCATTGTTTGATAGATAGCTGCGCTTCCCTCCTTCAGAGGGGGAAAAAGTTATCAAAAAATAAAAATTTTAAGGAGAACATCAAAATGGCAAAAGCAAAGTTCGACAGAAGCAAGCCGCACGTCAACATTGGTACGATCGGACACGTTGACCACGGCAAGACCACTTTGACCGCAGCTATCACCATGGTTATGGCGTGCAAAGGTCAGGCTCAGAAGATGCGCTACGACGAAATCGACAAGGCGCCCGAAGAGAAAGCCCGCGGTATCACAATCAATACCGCACACGTTGAGTACGAGACGGACAAGCGCCACTATGCGCACGTCGACTGCCCCGGCCACGCGGACTATGTCAAGAACATGATCACGGGCGCTGCCCAGATGGACGGCGCAATCCTCGTTGTCGCTGCGACCGACGGTCCCATGCCCCAGACCCGTGAGCACATCCTGCTCGCCCGTCAGGTCGGCGTCCCTTATATCATCGTCTTCCTCAACAAGACCGATCAGATGGACGACCCCGAACTTCTGGACCTCGTCGAGATGGAGATCCGCGAACTCCTTTCCAGCTACGACTTCCCCGGCGACGACATCCCGATCATCAAGGGATCCGCGCTCAAAGCGCTTGAAAAGGCGACGAGCGGCGCTTCCGACGCAGAGATCCTCGCTGCTCCCGAATGCAAGTGCATCCTTGAGCTCATGGACGCAGTCGACAGCTACATTCCCACCCCTCAGCGTGACGACCAGAAGCCTTTCCTGCTTCCCGTCGAGGATGTGTTCACGATCTCGGGCCGCGGCACCGTCGCTACGGGCCGTGTCGAGAGAGGCGTTGCCCATGTCGGCGATCCCGCAGAGATCGTAGGTCTCATCGAGAAGCCCCGCACGACCGTCATTACCGGTCTCGAGATGTTCCACAAACAGCTCGACGAAGCGATGGCGGGCGATAACGTCGGCGCGCTCCTCCGCGGCATCAACCGTACGGACGTTGAGAAGGGACAGGTCATCGCGAAGCCCGGTACCGTTCCCACGGCGACCAAGTTCGAGGCGCAGGTCTACGTCCTGACCAAGGACGAAGGCGGCCGTCACACGGCATTCTTCAACCACTATCGTCCCCAGTTCTTCATCAGAACGACGGATGTCACGGGTTCCATCGAGCTTCCCGCGGGCGTTGAAATGGTCATGCCCGGCGACCACGTCACCATGACGGTCGAGCTCATCAAGCCCGTCGCGATCGAAGAAGGTCTTCGTTTCGCAATCCGTGAGGGCGGCAGAACGGTCGGTTCCGGCGCGGTCTCCAAGATCCTCAAGTAATCCAAGCATCTGAAGGGGGCGCGGTTTCCGCGCCTCCTTTTTATTTCGAACGATTTCTTTGCTCGTCACCCCCCTTGCCCACCCCTTGAGGTGGAGCAACGCGTTCTGCGAAAGGTCCAGTGGACCTTTCGCGCGTTGCGACATGAGCGAGCGCATTATCTCGCGC
>CANQLW010000017.1 GCA_947624805.1 uncultured Clostridia bacterium
AAAAGAACGTGCGGGCGGGGCACTCATGTCGCAACGCGCCAAAGATTATCAATCTTTGGCAGAACGCGTTGCTCCACCCCGTAGGGGGTCAGGCTTCAACCCCCACCCCTACCCCGCCCCCTTCAAAGGGGGCGGGCAAGAGTCAACTCCAGTTAAGGAAACAATCAAGTCATGTAGGTATGCGATTCGAAGAATGTGAGGACTTTGTCTACCGCGGTCGCGAGTGCCTTGCCTGCAAAGCCGTGCCCTGCGCCCTCGATGACCGTGAGATCGACGCGGTCCGCTCCGTACGTCTCCACCGCCCTGTCGATATATTCACGCCGTACAATGGCGTCCGCGTCCCCCCAGACGATACAGACGTCCTTCGGATATGCTCCGATGACGGCATAAGGGTCGAGATCCTGCACGCATTCGATGTATTTTGCACCGATGACATACCCCATGCCCGCGGGCGAGGAATCGACCAGAGGCTTCCCGCGCCAGTCATCGGGGATGTTGAAGGCGGGGAAGTACATCGCGATCCCTGCAATCTCGTCCTTGATGCTCTCATCCGCCGCGGCGAGCGCCGTCACGAGCCCGCCTTGACTTCCCCCGAAGAGAAAGATCTGCTTGCTGTCCACGCCGGAATACAGTTTGAGGTCCTTCACGATCGCGAGGATGTCCTCTTTCATCGTGAGCGGGGTATATTCATTGCTCGCCCTGCCCATGCTCTCGCCGTTCTCCTGCGCGCCGCAGAAGTCAAAACTATAACAGATATATCCCCTCTGGGCGAAACGGCGGCACTCCGAGGTGAAGGCCGTATAATGCCCGTTATAGCCGTGGCTGAGGATGACAGCGGGGTACTTCCCCCCGTCCACGGGCTCGTAGAGCTCCCCAAACAGCGAGATCTCCCGCCCCTCGGAGTCGGTGTAATTCACCGTATAACTGCTCTTACGGATCTCATAGACAAAGTCGGCAGGAAGGTCACGCAACACCTTGGTCTCCTTCTTCCCGTCGCAACCGACGAGTAGCCCTGCCGCAATGACCGCGGCGACTGCACAAAATAGCCATCTTTTCTTCATAATTCCCCCTTAAAATCGGATTTTCGGTCCAAGGAGTATTGTATCACGATTTCCCGCCCCTGTCAACCCCCGTTTTGAGCCCTTAAAAGCGATTTTTCATACCGATGAGGGCGAGGGCGAGACGGATCTGCAGCGCGCGGAGGTCTTTTGCAAAGAGAATGCCGTCCAGAGACTCCCCCTCGCGTCGGAGAGCGTAGAGCTCACGGTTCCACGCCGTAAAAACAGGCTGGGTATTGCCCTCCTCGAGCCCGCCGATAGAGGCGCAGACGCCCTCTGTTGCAGCCCTTGCCGCCGCCTGCCCGCCCCCGCGTTCGAGATCGTTCGCCGCGCCGTAAAGGAGCGTAATACAGGAGAGCATCGTGTCGGCATTGCCCTGTACCTCTGAAAGAAGCGCGGCGTTCCTGCCGCGGAGGGTGAAACTTTCCGCCGTGCGGGCGACGACATACACCTCCTCCCCGCGCTGTTCGAGCAGGGAACACACCCGACGGGCGTCCGAGGCGGTGGGATAACAGGCGAGGATGACCTCCTGCCCGTCACGGACCCCCGCCCCGCCCGAGGCATAGACCTCCCCCACGACCGCGGCAGAGGTGGAGTCCTCACAGGGGCGTACGAGGAAGTAAAAATTCCGATCGAGACGGACGGTCCCGCGTTTTTCACCGAGGAAGAAGGCGCCGAGGCAGAAGGCGACGGTGAGGGTGAAGATCCCGAGCATGGCGGCAAACATTTTCCCGCTTGAGCGATGGCGTGTCATAGTTTATTGTATGCCGTTCGCGCCGCGGCGTATGTCCCCCGTCTCCCCCGCAAAGACAGCAAAAAAGGCAGCCGATATAGCTGCCTTTTTGTGATTGTCAGTTCATAGTCGTTTCAGAAGCTCTTGTTTCTTCTCCTCGAACTCTTCCTCGGAGATGATCCCCGCCTCCATCATGCCGTGAAGCTCCTTGATCGCCTCGATCGTGGCGGTCTCCGTCTTCTTCTTCGGCGGCTGCTGCAACGCGATCGCCGCCTCGCCCTGCCAGACTTCACACTTGGCGTGTAGTTTTTTGAACACGACTTTGTTTCGGTACAGGATGAGGAAGGTCGCGCCGATGAACATCAGCATACACATCAACTGCGAGGGGCTGGGGAAAGATACTGCGAATCCGCCCCTGTCGTCGCCGCGGAGGAACTCAAGAAGGAAACGGAAAAGCCCGTACGCGATGAGATAGATCTCAAGGTTATATTTCTTGAGCTTTTTACGGAAGACGACCAGCACGATGAAGAGCGTGAACTCAAACGCCGCCTCAAAGAGCTGGGTGGGGAAGACGGGAAGGCTCGAGCCGTTGAGCCCGCCGGGGTATTGGTTCGCCGCAGGGCTCCCGTCGGGGAAAGAGATCCCGAAAATGCCGTCCGTCCTCGCCCCATAACAGCAACCTGCGCAGAAGCACCCGAGCCGACCGAAGGCATGGCCGATCACGAGCCCCGGGACGAGGAGGGAAAAGTAGTAAACGGCATTCCCCTTCGCCCGCGGGACGAATTTATGAATGAGAAAGATCGTGAACGGTACCGCGCCGACCACACCGCCAAGCCAGGTGATGCCGCCGATCACGAGCTCCCCCTCCTCAATGGAATGGAAGACGGAGTTGAGAATGAACGCGGAGATCCCGAGCATGACGATCCCGAGCGCGGCGACAAACAAGAGCCTGTTGGAATTGAATCGGTCGAGCTTCTCCCCCCTTTCCACATAGAGGAAATACGTCACGAAGAAGGCGATGATGCCGATTGCGACGAGGAGGGAATACATCGGGATATGGATCCCGAGGACGTGGATAACTCTAAGCATTTTGTTCCTTATTCAGTGGGTTCGCAGGATGTTATGATTATCTTCTTTCCTGCTCGACCCAAGGCGAATCGTATGTCGTCCTATTGTTGCCCATAGCACGGATCTTTATTGTGCTGATTTCACCGGCGGAAGAGTTATGAGCGCTATAATCAGGCTTTATTTTCATTGTATTATCGCTCGTTTTTCCTGTCCATTTCTCTCCGTTCGTGAACGTGACCTCAACCTCAAAGTGGTCAGCGTAATCCACTTTTCCCCAAGAAATCTGACCGTATGTATCAACGTCAATATTGTCCACCGTAGGTGCACTCAACAAAATGATCGTGGTTTGGGTAGTATCGCCGACCTTCTCGGAGTCGAGATGATATGTGCCATAATCGTCAAAGACGTTGCCGACCGCATAGACAGCCGCCGTAAATTGTCCGCGGGATGCGGGCTGGAATGTGTATGTCAGCTCCTTCGTGCAATTTTCACGGACGACACCGTTGATCAGGATGCGATACCCGACAGCAAGATCTACCCCTTTCGAAATCTTAACTGTGATCGTATCACCCGTGTCGACTCCGCTATATTCAGGCTTGTCGAGTACGGGTGTAGTGAGCTGTTTGACCTCTTGGTTAATATGGCAAGGTTTGGAGTCGACCGTAGAGTGACCGGCGTCGCCGACCGCGATAATCTCGACCTGATTGACTCCGGGCTTGGAGAATACGGGAGCGTAATCATAGGTCTGTTGCGGCTGATTCGTATTTACTTTGATCGTCTCAACATTTTTCCCTTCGATCCAGACAGAAAACTCCGATGCGCCGTCAACGATATCCCAATGATAGGAGTTGCCGCTGCGATCAACCTGAGGTGTCGCAAGTTTTGTGATCGCAACAACACTCGAAGGATCGGAGTTGATGAAACGTTCTCCGTCACCGATTGCACGGACGGTAAACGAATAGTCGCCTGCTTCATAAACAGAGAAATCCAACCTTGTCGCCGTAAGAATCTGAGGAACGGTAAGACCGCGTTGGTCGGTGACTTTGTACGTGACCGTCACCCCCTGCGCATTCACGGGCGCATTCCATCTGAGTTCGGTATTCGTGAATGCCGGATTGCCGAAGGTCGGCGCTGCGAGCTTCGTGAAGGAGAAGGCCCTTGACCAACTGGAGCTGAGATAGTAGAGATCCTTATTGACATTATCCTTCCAGTAATCCGCAACCGCTCTTATGGTCACGACCGCAGTATCTGTCTGGATGTAGCTATTGATACTCCCCACTTGGCTATCAGTCAGGTAGCCCTGATGGCCCGTGAAAGAATATTCGTAGTGATCTGCAAGGAGTGATTTCGAAAATTCAAGCCTGCCTTCATCATTATCGGTATTGACCTTGACGTCGGTCGGCGCCTTGAGCTTCTCGACCGTAAAGGACTTCGTATAAGGAGAAGGAAGCAAGGCATGGCCGTCGCCCTGTGCGCAGACGCGGACGGTATGTTCCCCTTCGCTCAAAGACTCAAGAGAGTATTCGGTCTCTTTGCAGACCGTGCGGGCCGCCACTTCGACGGCATATCCGTTTGCACTGGTAACATCGCTCCAGCTAAGCAATGGGCCCTGAATATCAAGGTTCTGAGGCATGGGAAGTACGGTGACCGTTACATCCCGCATCTCAGATGTCAGCGAGTTGAGGGTGATATACTTTTTCCCCTCGCGCGTGGTAACTTTACCAACGGACTGGAGCTTGTAGACGATCGTCTGTGCGGTCGTTGTGGTTTCCTCGGTGACGTTGGTCACATTGACGGAAGACGCATAGGGCTCCCCAATGTCCTGCACTTTCTGGTCATTGCGGTAAACTCTGTACCCGCTCGCGCCCGTAACGGAACTGAAGTGGATGACAAAGCCCGCATCCAGATCATCGTTCGTGCTCGTGACGGGAGTCGCGGCAAGGTTGGGTGCAGGGAGACGCTCGATGACGAATTCCGTCGAATACGCGGAATCGTACACATTGCTTCCCGCACTCGCGACTGCCTTGACGCTCACGGTATAGATGCCGACCTCTTCAAAGCCATAGTGGAGTGAACGGTTGTCTACCGTCGCATCCTTCGGATCCTCCTCTCCGCTCGGCATGACGACTTTCACAAGGAACCCGCTCACATTGGCATAACTATCCATATTCCAGGTGAAGTTTCTGTTGGGCTGTCCGTCGTCAAGCGCGATCCCTTCGTTCCACTGGGGCACAGGCGCCGCGAGGATCGTATAGGACTGCTCGGCAGATGTCCTTGCAAAGGTGTGTTTGGGGTCCGCGCCGTTCGGCGTAACGCTGGCTGTGACCGTCACACCTGCGGGAAGCGGATAGCGGCATTCCTCAACCTTATGGGGGGTCTCGCCCTTGATGTTTACAGTATAGGAAACCGCCTTGTCGTTACGATCCCATGTGAGGCAACCGTCCTCAACGCGGATATTCTGGACTTCGCCGAGGAAGACGATGCTGACCTTATCGCTCACTTTGGAGGGGAAGGTACGCGTCGCACCCGTGCTCGTTTCGAGGTCGCCCTCTGCGCGCACCTGAATGTCGAAATCTTCTTCCTGCGCTTCATAGCGGTAACGCAATTCCTTTACATTTGCCTCTTCCGAGCCGTTGATGTACACCGTGTAGGACTTCGCTTTCGTGGTGCCCTTCCATGAAATGTACTCACCGTCGTACTCGATGCTTGTGGGCGTTGCAAGAAAGTAGGCCTTGATGGAATCGCTCCACGACGAGAAAGTGTCTCCGCCGCCGATCGGCTTGATCTGAACTTCGTTATCATTGCCGTACTCGAAATCGGAGAACGTCGTCCCCGGGACATCCTTCACGGTATTGGTGCCATCGACGGTGAGTTTGACCTGATAGGAGGAAGCGCCCGTAACGCCCGGCCAAGACATCTCACCGTCATCCGAGAAAGTGACCGAGGAGATAGAGATGGTCTGAAGACGGGTGAACGTCTTTGAGACCGTGGGGCCTGCGCCCGCATTGTTGCTCGCCGTGATGGACAGTGTGATCGCAGTTACATCCTGCCCCAACAAACTGTCCGCGGAGAACGAATAAGCGGCAGAAGCATAGGACTTGAAGTTCATCGTGTTATTGATCGTGAGGTCGTACACTGACGCACCCGGGACTTCGTCCCACGTAAAGACCTCTCCGTCATAACGGATGGACATTGCGTCGACGGCTGCGGGGGGCTCTTCTTTCGTGTCGCAAGCTGCGGCGAACACCGAAATGCCGAGCGCCATACAGATGACCGTCAACAACAGCAAAAAGTTTCTGAGTTTCTTTGTCATTTATCTGACTCCTTTTTATTTTTTACAATGTTATGTCCGGCCTTAGAACCAATGCGCTTCGAGTTCATAAGGCGCAGTTCCCGTGTAGGTAAACAGACCGGTGAACTTCCCGTTGGCCAATGTGACACGCGTCGATGTACCCTTTATGAACCAACCGTCAAAGCTCAGACTCTCATGCGTCGGAACGGGAAGTTGCGGCTGCGTATTGTACGTCACGTCGACCGTGTCCTGATCCTTCCCGTTGACCTGACCTCCGTTCCCGTAGAGCGTTATCGTATAGACCTTAGGCTCAAACTTCGCCGTGAAGGTGATATCCTGCGTCACAACCGTCTCTGCGCTGTACTGGACATCGCCGCTGAACCAACCCTTGAAGTCATAGCCCGCCTTCTCGGGAGGATCGCTCAACTGACCGACCGTGCCGATCTGCTCATTGTGCTTCTTCTGCACGGTTGCCCATGTCTCGGGGCCGTTCCCGGTATCGGCAACAAACTTGACGGTGTACAGATGCTCCGTCCATTGCGGCGTCAACTGGATAGGATCATGGAGGAACTGGTCGAGGCTGACGATCTTGTTGGTATAGAAGTTCTCCTTTGTAAGTGCAAATCTCGAGTGGCCGCTGCCGTCCGTAATCAAGCTTTCGCCGTCACGGAAATACCAACCCGTGAAATCGTACCCCGTGCGCGTCGGGACGGGAAGATCGAAGCTCGCGCCGTAACGCACCGTTACTTCGGTTCTGTCAAGCTGCACGCCGCTGCCGGCGACCAAGTAAAGCGTGACATTCTGGCCGAAGAACGCGGCATACAATTCGACCTGTCCGCACGTCCCTGCGGGGATCTCCTGAACAGGTCCGTCGACAAAATCGGCGTCCTTATACCAGCCGTTGAAGGTACAACCCTCGGGGATCTGATCCTGCGTCGGCTGCATAGTGATCTCGAATGCTTTGTACGGATCGTACTGGTAAGTACCTGTCACCGTTACATTTTTGCCTATATGATATCTGATCGTGAAGGTCGAGACCGTCCACTTCGCATAGAGATCTTTGTGCGCATCCGAGATCTGGAACTCACCCGACAAAGCGTTTGAGAGCGTCGGGTCGAGATACCAACCCTCGAACGTGTAGACCGTGGTCTCTTCCACCTTGATCTCATCTTGCAGGCCGGAAAGACTCTTCAGGGTCGCTTGGTCGAAACTATCACCTTCATAGTACTTTTTCGACGTGACGACCGTAGTCGCATCGCGCGGCCCGTGGATATTGTGGAAGGTCAGATACATATAGTCCTTGATGACGGCATAGAGATGGACCGCGCCGTTCTCATCTTCCGTCTCCAACCCTTCATAAAGCTCGATCAACTCCTCCGAGTTCTGATTATACGACCAGCCGACGATCGAACGGCCTTCTTCGACGAATACCTCATATTTGCTGTTAAGCTGAGAGAGCATTGCCGAAAGGATTGTGCCGTATTCGGCATCGATAGGACCGTACGTCTGGCTCCCGACATGGAAGGTAACATTGATCGTCATCGGCGTATAGACCGCCTTGAGCTCGATCGTCGCCTCATCGGTGCCGCCCCACTCCTTGAGGTGGAAGATCATATTCGGCTTGACGGCATCTCTCTTCGCGCGGTGCCCGTTCGGCAGTTCGAAATACAGGAACTTATAGCCGGGAATGTTCACGGGCTGGGGCACGATGGCCATGGTCGATCCGACCGTCGCCTGAACCGTCGGGATCTCGGGCGCGCCGTCGATCTTGTTCCCCTTATCGTCAACGACAGTGGTATTGAAGAAGCGTGTCGTGCCGTAAGACGTTTCGGTGACTTTGCAGTAGATGGTCTTGCCGCCCAAATCGTTGATATTGACGTTGTCGAGCAGTCTCCCCGCCTCATCGGTGACGGCTTTCGTGCACTCTTCATCCCGATAGAATGCGCCCGTGGTATATCCCGCAGGAGTGACCGTGTAGGAGAGCTGGCGGACGATCTGACGTTTTTTGTAAGAAGTCCCGCCCGTGACTGTGACGTCGTGCTTGAAGTCTTCGTAAACGATGGTTTGCTGACTATCCGCCCAAGGATCGTAGTAGGAACCGTAATTATTATTGTGGTTATTATCGAAATCGAAGTAGCCGCCGTTGCTATTATAATAGGAAGAACTTGTGGTCAGAGGTCCGATTTTCTCATCGCCGTGGAACTCTATGTACTCGATCTTGATGCTCATCGGCTTCGTGACGAGCCGTTTTGCGCCGTCGCACGAGAGATCGCAGTTGAGGCACGACGCCTCGCAGCTGGTTCCGCAGCCGCTCAGATCGCAGCTGCTTTCCGTGCACATCGTGCTGTTGCAGCCGCCGCAGTCGATGACACAGCTGCCGCAGGCCGAGACACAGCCGTCGCCGAAGAGGCAACTCGTCGAGGCGCAGTCGTCGCCGCCGAAGCATTCCATGCCGCAGTCGTTGCATTCATCATCGCAATCCGCCCAACAATCGGCACAGCCCGAGCACCCGCACCCGTCACACATACAGCTCAGGGCATCGGGCAGAAGGCATCCGCCGAACAGGAAAGCGCTCGCGGCGAATCCGCCCACCAGCACCAGTTTGCCCGCACGCGTACGGAACAGGAAATTGAGAATTTTGTCCAACCACATCATTCGGTCACCTTTTTGAGGAATACGCCCCTTCGGCATATCCCCGAGTAGAGTTTTTGGCGTTTGCGGCATTCTTTCAGATGCCGCAAACAAGGGGACATCCCCTTGTCATATCTTTACAGAATACATTCTATCACGACTTCGGGGGAATGTCAACTGTTTTTCTCCAAAACAATGAGAATATTTCAGGCTCCAATCTTTTCCTCGTTTGGGAAGAAGACGGTTTACATACGGTCGAGCGTCTCGAGGAGCAGATCGGCGGATCGGCCGATGTTTTCGGGGTCGATCACGAACCCCTGCACGGCGCTCAGGCAGGGCGGACAGTTCTCATAAACGCTTTGGTCGATGACGACGGGCATGATGAGCGCGTTGTTGTCATGGGCGGCGAAAATCTCCCGCTCCATCCACTCCGACAGACGGTTTCCCGTCAAAACAGGCATGAAAATGCCGTCTTTATAGCTATGTTCCTTGATTTTTTTGCCGATCCCGTCCTGCCAGAGCTCGGCCGAGCCGATGTCGTTGTCCCACCAGACGTTATACCCGCCCGCCGTGAGCCGCTCGTACAGGGGACGTGCGACAAAGGCGTCCCTCTGCTCGCTCGACAGGAAAATACGGGCTTTTCTGATCTTGTAGGAGACCTGTCTGCGGATATCCTCGATGCACCCTTCGTCCCAGATCTCGAAGTTGTCGAGATCGACGGTCAAGATCTTCTTCCGATAGCCGTTTTGGATGAGCTGGTCGATAAAACGGCGCTCCTCGGCAACAAAACGTGAACGCTCGGCGTTCCTGCTCTTGCAGTAGATGAACCAGACACGTTCGGTGATCTCGCGGCGGACCAGATTGTTGATCTCTTCCTCCTCGGAAAGACACTTCAGGAAGAACAAAATCGGCTCATAGAAGAATGTTTCCTCGACGATATTGCGGACGATCCTGACCTTCTCGATGTCGAGATGAGAATGGGAGATGAAAAAGTACTGCTTGGGATATTCATACTTGCAGTCGAGACAGACATAGGCGTCCTTGTTCTGATCATACACCAATCTTTTGGAATCGCAATTATAGCACTGCACGGCACAGCCCCCGATCATTTTATTCTATGCAAAAGTATATCATAACTTTGAGAAATAAGCAAGACTTCGGCAAAAAAACGGAGCCCGAAAAGGCGTTTTCGCCCCCTCAATCGGATCATACAAAATGCTTGACCGTCGGGTCGGGATTCTCTATAATAAAAACATGGAGGAATTTTATGAAATTTCAGACAAGTCCGTTTGAACTCTTCGACAAAGAATGGGCGCTCCTGACCGCAGGCAGGGAAGGCGCCTTCAACACCATGACGATCGGCTGGGGCGGTCTCGGCACCCTCTGGCGCAGATCCGTCGCGACGGTTTACGTCAAGCCGATCCGCTATACCCATGAATTTATGGAGAAAAACGATTATTTTACGATAAGTTTTTATCCCGAGCAGTACCGCAAAGCGCTCTCCCTCCTCGGGACGCTCTCGGGCAGAGATGTCGATAAGGTCGCACAATCGGGGCTCACGCCCGTCTGTCTCGAGAACGGCGTGACCTTTGCGGAGGCGAGCCGTACCATCGTCCTGAAGAAGATTTACCGTCAGGAAATGGATCTTTCCGCCGTCCCCGCCGACGCCCGCGCCCGCTACTATGCCGCCGAACCCCCGCATACGATGTACATCGGCGAGGTCGTGAAGATCCTCGGAAAGTAAAGTCGGCATACGCGGCCTTGACATCGTTTTCCCCGCGTCTTACGGTCATCCCGCCCCATTTCTTGCCCGCCCCGCCGTCTTACGGTCATCCTGCCCCGCGCTCTCTTTCGCGTCATCCTGAACCCCCCTTTCGGGTCATCCTGAGGGAGCGAAGCGACCGAAGGATCCCATAATTCGAAGTCCGACCTATGGTCATCCTGCCCGCGCTCTCTTTCGCGTCATCCTGCCCGCGCCCTCCCCTTGCGTCATTCTGAGGCGTAGCCGAAGAATCCCGAAGAACGGAGTCCGTCCTTCTTTCGCGTCATCCTGAGACAGTGAGCATTACGAAGTCCGATGAGCAAGTCCCGAAGAATCCCGAAGAACGGAGTCCGTCCTTCTTTCGCGTCATCCTGAGACAGTGAGCATTACGAAGTCCGATGAGCAAGTCCCGAAGGATCCCGAAGAACGAAGTCCGTCCTGCTTTCGCGTCATCCTGAGACAGTGAGCATTACGAAGTCCGATGAGCAAGTTTCGAAGGATCCCGAAGAACGAAGTCCGAAAAAAAGCGCCCCCTACCCGTTGCAGCGGCAGGGACCGTCGCTCGCTCCCGTCTCTCTCGGGAGAGGTCGACGCCCCGTGGGATTCTTCGCTACGCTCAGAATGACCGTGAAAACGGCGGGAGGGCTGTTGCCCTCCCGCCTCTCTCTTGGTGGACTTATCAATGTCAAATCCATAGCCGTTTTCTGTCGCAGAGATGCAAGCAAGACAAGGAAAACGAGCATTGCCGACGGGGAGTTTACTTGGCGTAAATGACCCGAGGCAAGCGAAGTTTGACACCGTATTGCGCCGCATATATGCGGCAGAATATTTTTGTGGAGCGCCGTCAACCTAAGTTGAGCTTTTCAGCTTCCAAACAAACCCGCCCGCTGTATGATACTGACCGTGAAGCGCTTTTGATATCGTAGTAGCGTCGATATTCAATTCATTTGCGGCGGCGTTCAAAGAGGGATATTCCTTTATAAAATTTCCTGCTGTATCAAATTGTATTATCTTCTTTTGCCGCTTCCCGTCGATAGGAGCGAGGTGCGGGAGATATATAAATTCCCAACGATATCCTCCCGCCTTTGCTCTTTCATGCCGAGCGCATGATCCTAAATTAGCAGCATTTTGATGCAGGGCCTTGGCAGCATCCGCAATACAATCCCATTTTTTTATAAAATTTCCCTCCAAGTCATATTGATAGATACATACTGCACCCGGGTGCGCGCCACCTCGGATTTTTCTTTTGAAACATCTTTCGCACCCGCTTCCGCTTGTCCTATGGGATATACTCGTTTTCCATTCATGCCCACATTCTGAACATCTCCACCAAACCCGAACGCTACTACCGGATTGAAACATCGAAGGAACAAGCTCTCCATTCTTTTGATAATCCCATTCCTCGGCGATTTTCGGATGCGTTTTATCCAAGGCTCCCTCCTGCTTTGAAACAAGATATTGTCGGCGAATTTCGTTGCCGTCTCGCTCAAGATCGATGTCAAAATAATCGGGCTTTTTTTCACGTCTCCATGATTCAAGTTCCATCAAAAACTGTATGATAAACTTCTCAAGATTTTTTTGATCATCGAGATTGTCCATGTGATACATATTATCAGCAATGATGGGAGAGCTAAGGTCACTTTCGGTTGTAAACGGCGCTTCCCGTACCCGAATAAGCCTTATATTATTTTGTTGACATATAAGATATTTTTTGCGTTCTCGCTCCAGCTTTTCTTTGTGCCAAAATATACCGTCATACTCAATCCCAACGCGGAGAGATGGAATAAAAATATCCAATTCCATGCCGTTATCGAAAATCTCCGTGTATCGGTTGATGGCATCGGGATGGATTTTTTTGATATAGAAATATATCGCCTGCTCCGCAAAAGACGTTTGTCTCCCCGAGTTACAAATTGGACAATTCGTACCGTGTGCACGGTGCAAAAGATTTGCTTGATAGCTATGCCCGAGCGGACATTTCCACCATATTTTTCTTCCGCTTCCGTAAGTTACCATTTGCGGCGTTAAATCGCCGTTTTTCTCAAAATCCCATTCCGCCGCCAATTCAGGGTGAGTTGTCGCCAAGTCATTGAAACCCACTCTGACTTTCCTATTCAAACAGTAGGGACACCCTCGGCCATGTGCTCTATTTGAGATTGTCGCTTGCCATTCTGAACTGCATTTCGAGCATTTCCACCAAACTTTTTTATTGCTCCCAGGCGTAACGTTTTCGGGCAACAATGATCCGTTTTTTTCATAGTTCCATTCGAATATCAAAAAAGGATCGCGTATGCAGCCCCGTTCTTTCAATAAGACACTACGGCGGTCTTGTTGTCGCTTTGCTTGTGAACACTTCGGGCAATTGGTGCCACGTACAGTGCGAGCGTTAACTTTTGCTTGCCAACGATTTCCGCATACGGAGCATTTCCACCAAACGTTTTTTGTGTACCCAAAGACAACATCGCTCGGTTGCAAAGTCCCGTTCCCTTCATAATCCCAATCCTTTGCAACTTCGGGATATCTTGACGCCAAATCATTATACCCCAGCAAAAGCCTGTGGTTGGAGCAAATGGGACAATTTTGTCCCGAAGCTCTGTTGCTAACCGTACCCATCCATTCATGTCCCAACGCACATTTCCAATGAACTTTTTTATTGCTTTTAGGCATCATTTTATCGGGAAAGAAACCTTCCTCAGCATTCTTTGTGTAGTCCCATTCGCTCAACAATCTTTTGTCGTCAATCATAATTATACCAGCTCTTTATTATTTTTGATTTATGCATATAAGACAACAACCTGAACCGAACAAAGTTCAATTCAGGTTGCTCTTGGTGGACCTGCGGAGAATTGAACTCCGGTCTTACAAGGTTCAGATGCGGACACTACACGCTTAGTCTGTGGTCAGTCTCGCAGCCGGGGAGCCCGCAGACAAGCTCCTCCGTCTGCACATCTCCGAAAATTCATTGCCGCGCGGGGGAGATCCGCCGCCCGTCAACGTTCCCTACTCGATAACGCTCTGTCCCCGACCGTAGGATTTCGGGGCAGAACGGGGCTTAAAAGGTTAAGCCGCAAGCGCTACGCGGCGAGCCGAAGCTCTGCGAGCGGAAGCGCGTCTGCTGGATTTATCGTCAGCAATTAAATAATTTCCGTTTTTACGGAGCCGAGCCTCCGGCGTGCATCCGACAAGATCCGCTTGCAATCGAATCCGAAACAGGCCCATATCTCATCGTCTTCTCTATATTCTATACCCATTTCCCCCGCTTGTCAACCATTTTCCGCCCCGCCGAAGTGGCGCTCCCCCATTTTGTGCGCTCCCCCATGCAGAAAAAATTCCGCAAACGGTCATCGGAATCATTGACATCGTGTGAAAATTATGTTAAGATTTATCGAAAATCATTTCAAAAAAGAGGTATCCGTATGTTCAGTATGTTAAGCCGTGCGGTCCTGTGGATCATCCGCGGGATCGGCTATGTCGTCGGCGTCATCGGTATGATCATGATCGCGCTGCGCTTTCTCATGAAGGGGAACGAAGAATTATTGATCCCCGGGATCATCATGTTCGTCGTCGGACTCATTATCGTGGGCGTGACGAGAAAGATGACGGACAAACTCATTTCCGCAAAGATGAAGCGCTGCAAGCGGTGCAGGAAGATTCTGCGGGGCGCGCAATATCGGTATGAGTACAACCGGGGGGATTATAACAAGATATACAGTTTGCTTCCCGTTACCTTTGAGATCGTCTGCCCGCACTGCGGGAAAACGAACACGAAGATCGAGAACGTGCCGATCGCCGATATCACGTGCTCGGAGGGATCGCTCCAATCGTCCATCGAAAAGTGGATGAACGAACAAGTCAGCGGTTCGTAAAGATACATATTTCCCCTCTCCCGCAAAAGAGGGCACCGAGGAAACCCCTCAGTCACCTGCTATAATGGCGTCATCCTGAGCCGCGTGCCCGCCGACTATGTCGGCGGGCACGCGGCTCAGACCGTAAGAAAGCACGGGTCACTGAAATTCAATTCAACACGACATCTTTCAGACTTTCGTATTTTTCCATGGCGGCGAGACGGATCTTATCGGCGTCGAGGCGCCGTTCAAACGCTTCGTCGACGAGCTTCTTCGCCAGAAAGATCGCTTCCGTCGTATAGCGCAGATTCTTGATCTCGGAGAGAAATTTCCCGCTCTGGCGGGTGCCGAGAAAGTCCCCGCTCCCCCTCAGCTCGAGATCCTTTTCGGCGAGGGCGAACCCGTCCGAGGTCGACCGCAGGATCCTGAGCCGCTCGAGCGCCGTCTCGCTGTTCGATTCGGTGAGCAAAAAGCAATAGCTCTTCTCCGCCCCGCGCCCCACCCTGCCGCGCAGCTGGTGGAGCTGGGAGAGCCCGAACCTGTCGGCATCATAGATGACCATGACCGTTGCATCGGGCACGTCGACGCCCACTTCGATCACAGTCGTTGCGACCAAAGCGTCTATTTCCTTGCGCTTGAACGCGGACATGGTGGCGTCTTTTTCTTTCTCACGCATTCTCCCGTGCAAGAGGCCGAACCTGATCTCGGGCAGTTGCGTCCTGAGTTTTTCATAGAGTTCCTCGGCGGCGGTCGCCTCCCCCTCGTCGTCCTCGATCTTGGGGCAGACGAAATATGCCTGCCGTCCCTTCCTCACTTCGCCGCGGATCCATACGAACATATCGTCATACTTCCGCGGGGGGATGATAGATGTGGAGACGGGGATCCGCTCGGCGGGCTTATCGGGAATGGTCGTCACATCGAGATCGCCGTAAAAGATGAGCGACAAGGTCCTCGGGATCGGCGTCGCAGACATGACGAGGATGTCGGGATCCCCCCCCTTTTCACTGAGAAGATTGCGCTGGGCGACCCCGAAACGGTGCTGTTCGTCGCAGACGCAGAAGGCGAGACGGGCAAACCGAACATCCGCCTGCAATACGGCATGGGTGCCGCAGAGGATATCGATCTCCCCGCGGGCGAGCGCTTCCTTGATCTCCCGTTTTTCCTTCGCCGTGGACGCCCCCGCGAGATATCCCACCCTGTAATCGGGGAACGTCCTCCTGAGAACGGCATAATTCTGTGCCGCGAGGACCTCCGTCGGGGAGAGATAGACCGCCTGATACCCGCTCTTCACCGCCATAAAAATCCCCGTGAGCGCGACGGCCGTCTTGCCGCTGCCGACGTCCCCCTGCAGCAGTCTGTTCATGCGTACGGGGGATTTCAGGCTCCCGAAGATATCCCTGACCGCCGCCTTCTGGCCGTCCGTAAAGGTGAACGGGAACCTTCTCTCAAACGCCCCGACCTCCTCCGCCGTGACGGAGTATCTGTTCGTGCGGGCCTGTGTCCTGTCCCCCTTGATGAGGCGGAACGCGGCGATGAGGGCAAAATATTCCTCGGCGGCGAGCCGTTCCGCCGCCGCCTGCATCTCCCGCATGGAGGCGGGCAGGTGGATCTTGCGGAAGGCCTCCCGGAGCGGCATGAGCCTGTACTTTTGCTGAAGGGGCACGGGGATCAGCGAGGCAGGCGTCTCCGCCCCGAGCGCACGCCGTACGCCATCCCTTACCAGCCATTGCGGAATGCCGCTCCTGAGCGGATAGACGGGGACGAGCCCCTTGAGCCTGTTGTTGGCATCCAGCCGCTCGAACGTCGGATTGACGAGGGAGATACGGTCATAATAATTCTGCACGCGCCCGTAGAAGAGATAATCCCCGGGCGTGAGTTTTTCTGCCATATACGGTTGATTGAACCATACCGCGGTGAAATTGTCGGGGCCCTGTTCGAGCAGGGCGCGGACGACCTTGTGCTTCCCCTTCGTGCGGAGCGGTTCGACATAGACGAGCTTGCACGCGACGAGCGCCATCTCGTTATGGACGACATCCCGCACGGAGGAACGGCTCGTCATGTCGAGATAATTCCTCGGATAATAGCGGATGAGCTGTTCCGTCGTGGTGATGCCGAGTTTTGCAAAATCCTTGGCACGCCGCTCCCCTATGCCGCGAAGCTCCGTGAGCTTCATGCCTTTGCCTCCGCTGCAGCCTTACGGCAAGAGATGAGATAGAGGATGCTCAGGACATATGTGAGGAGATAGCCGAGCGCGAGCACGACCATGACGCCGATAAAGAGTGACGAATAAAGGCTGGAAATGACCGTAGCGTCGAGGATGAGCACGAAGCCGAGGATGGGCAGGAGAATGCTCATCACGATCAGGAGCGCGATTGCGACCCTTGTTTGCTTCTTTGCGGTGAAGAGCAGGATCTCGAAGACGAGAAATGCCGCCGCAAAGGGAATGCAGGCGATGACGGAACCCACGTTCGCCAGAATGATGATCACGGCAGCGAACGCCGCGCCGACATCGTTCTCCATATTCTTCAGGCTGAACGAGCACACAAAGAATACCGCGAGCAACACGATTACGGCGGGCAACGCGACCGCCAGTGCGATTTTGATCTTTTTCATATCTCTTCCTCCCTTTTTTGAATTTGATTGACAAACAGAGCCACGTCATCCTGAGACAGTGAGCCTTACGAAGTCCGATGAGCAAGTTTCGAAGGACCTCGCAAGTTTCGAAGGACTCATGGGATGTTTCGTTTCGCTCAACATGACCAGCCGCTCCAATGTCTTTTTTACAAAAAAGAGCGGGGAGCCCCCGCTCTTTCGTTTACTCCAGAGACAGCAGATAATAGTACACGGGCTGACCGCCGTAGTGGTAATCGACGTCGCAGTTCGGGAAGGCTTCCTGCACCTTTTCGGTGAGCGCCTGTGCATCCTCTTCCGTCACGCCCTCGCCATAGTAGAGGGTGATGACCTCGTGCGAATCATCCTTGAGCTTATCGAGAAGTTTCAGAACGGTCTCTTCGATATTATTGCTCTTTGCGAGGATCTTTTTATCGTCCAGCCCGATGATGTCCCCTTCCTTGATGGAGAACCCGTTGACATTGGTCGTACGCACGGCATGGGTGACGCTACCCGCGCGGACATTGTCGAGCGCGTGGATCATGTTCGTCTTGTTTTCCTCTGCCGAGGCCTCGGGATCGAAGGCGAGCGCCGCCGCAAAGCCCTGCGGCACGTTCTTGGTGGGAATGACGTGAATGGTACGGTTCTCGACGAGCGCCTGTGCCTGCTCCGCCGCCAGAATGATATTCTTATTGTTGGGGAAGACGAACACGTTGTCCGCGTTGATCTTCTGCACCGCCGTTGCGATGTCCGAAGCGGAGGGGTTCATCGTCTGCCCGCCCGCGATGACACGGTCGATGAAGAGATCCTTGAAGATATCCGAAAGTCCCTGTCCCGTGCAGATGGCGAGCATCCCCTGATCTTTCTTTTCCGCGGCGATCTTGGCCTTGAGCGCCCTGTTCTGCTCGAGCATATTCTCGATTTTGGGCCTGTCGAGTTCGCCGAGCTCCAAGGCATAGGTGAGCGCGACCCCGGGGCAGTTGGTATGCACATGGACCTTGATCATCTCGAGGTCCCCGATGCAGATGACGGAGTCGCCGATGCCCATGAGGCTCTCGCGGAGCTTGTCGATATCTGCAAGCGTCGTGCTCTTTTTCAGATTGATGACGAAGAACTCGGTACAATAGGCGAACTGGATGTCGCCGAGGTCCATATTGATGATGTCGGAGTTGTCGCCGAAGACGTCGTCGGGATTCTGCTGGGCAGAGGCGTCCGTCTGGATCTCGGAGACGACCTCTTCTCCCGTGAGCGCCGCCAGAAAGCCGCGCATGATCGTCATGAGCCCCACGCCGCCCGAGTCGACAACGCCCGCTTTTTTGAGCACGGGGAGGAGCTCGGGGGTCTTGGCGAGCGCCCTGTCCCCCTCCTCGATGATGGCGGGAAGGAAGGCCTCGAAGTCACGGTATTTCCCCGCGTTCTTGACGGCGAACTCGCTCATCATGCGGACGACGGTGAGGATTGTGCCCTCTTTGGGGATTGCAACGGCGTTATAGGCGACTTTCGTTCCCGCCTCGAGCGCCTTTGCAAAGGTACGGGTATCGACCTCGGGCTTGCTGTCGCGGAGCACCGAGCAGATCCCGCGGAAGATCTGGGACAGGATGACGCCCGAATTGCCCCTCGCCCCCTTGAGCGCGCCCTTGGAGACGCAGTCACACACTTCGGGGAAGACGTTGGACGTACAGGCGGAAAGTTCCTTGACGGCGGATTGCATCGTAAGGGACATATTCGTCCCTGTGTCGCCGTCGGGCACGGGGAAGACGTTCAAAGCGTCTACCTTCGCCCTGTTATTATCCAGCATTTTCGCGCCCACAAGAACCATCTTGCGGAACGCGGCGCAGTTGATCGTTTTCTGCATGAATCGATTTTCTCCTGAATAGATGGAACGCGGAGTTGTTACAGTTTCAGACCCGTAACATTGACATTGACGGTATCGACGATCATACCGGTGAAATATTCGACCTTGTACTTGATGGATTCCTTGAGGGATTCCGCGACCGCTTCGATCGATACGCCGTACTTGATGAGGACGTAGACGTCAATGAAGATACGGTTCCCTTGGGTCGTCACTTTGACGCCCTTCCCTCCTGCGTCCTTTTTGAGGAGTTCCGCGAGCGTATCCGAAAAACGGTGGGAAACGGTATCGACGATCCCGTAGCTCTCCACCGCAGCCTGCGCCGCGACCTTCGCGATCGCGAGGTCGGATATGGAAATTTTTCCGTACGCATTGCTTGTGCTGACAGACATAGCTTGCTCCTTTGGAACTTCTCTCGGATAATATTCTACCCGATTGCGCTGTATTTTGCAAGCAAAATCATAAAAAAATTACCAAGTTCCGAAAAAATTTCTTGATTGAGCCCCGATTTTGATTGATTTTTCTGCCCCTCTTATGCTATCATAGATAACGGTTCCGTACATGAGGGACGATCATTACAGGAAATTACCGATGGAGGTGGACATATGTCGAGAGTATGCAGTATCTGCGGGAAGGGCCAGACGTCGGGCAACAACGTCAGTCACTCCAACCGCAAAACGAAGAGAACGTTTGCGGCAAACGTGCAGAAGGTGTCTTATGTAAAGGACGGGAAAGTCGAAACCGGCTACGTCTGTGCAAGATGCCTCAAGAGCGACAAGGTAGAAAGAGTCTGAAACCGTATCTATGAAAAGCGGACCGCTTCGGTCCGCTTTTTTTGTCTTTATGGCCCCTCTTGGGGGCGACACTCAGTCCGAATCGATCGTGCGGAGGAAGGCGGCGTACTGCTCCGCGGCGGGACGGGACGGGGTCACGGCGGTCGGGTCGAAGAGCAGAAAATCGATCCCGACGGATCTTGCACATACCATGTCCGAGGTCCTGCTGTCGCCGATCCAGACCGCGCGCTCCCGCACATAGCGATCGATATGCCCCTCGACATAGGCGGCAAATTCGGGCATGGGCTTATGAAAACCGATCTCCTCGGAGATGAACAGCCCGCAAAGGTAGGGTCCGAACCCCGCCAGATCGATATGGGCACGCTGGAGTCTCGCCCCGCCGTTCGTCACGATGAACGAACGCCCTCTTTGGGAGAGTTCCGCCAAAAACTCCCGCGCGCCGTCAAACGGATAGCAGATCTCCCCGAAATGTTCGTAATATGCCTCGGCGGCCTCCTCCGCGGACGCCTCGATCCCGTACTCCCCGAAGAGCAGTTCGAAGCGCTTCACCGTGAGACGGCTGCGGGTGATCTCCCCCCGCTCATGCGCCTTCCAGAGCGCGTCGTTGATGGCATGGAAGCGTGCATAGACGTCACTGTCCGCATTCACGCCGAGCCGCCCGAGGGTGCCGAGAAAATTCGCCCGCTCCGCACGGGGGAAGTCGAGGAGCGTATCGTCCATATCGAGCAAAAAGATGTCCTTCACTTAGTCCTCCACGACGGCGAGACGGCTGAGCGCCCGCGTATAGGCGATGTATTTCTCATTCTCCGTCATCCCCTTTCCGTAGACGGCGACGACGGAAAACTCCAGCCCCTTGCTCTCAAACACCGTCATCACGTTGATCTTGGCCTTGGAGAGCGTCCCCGTCTGCGAGAGCAGGCTGTACCCCCTCTTTGCAAAGAGAGGAAGGTACTCCTCCTTCGCAATGACCGCCTTGAGCCCTTGGGCGCCGCGGAAGAACCCGCTCACCTGCCTCGGTCTGAGACGGGCGACGCCCTCCCCGTGCAGGCCGATCGACTTCATATCCACATCGAGCACGCCCGAGACGAAATCGACGATCTCGTTCGTATTCCTGTAATTCTGGTTGAGATAGTACTCCGTACAGCCGAGCGCGTCCCAGTTTTTCATGCCGCGGAAGGGGGTGATGTTCTGTTTGAGGTCGCCAAACACGTCGAAGGCGGCATCCGTATGGATGCGGCGCAGAAGTGCATACTCCCCCTCCGAAATATCCTGCCCCTCGTCCACGAAGACGAGCCCGTAGCGGGGCGTGA
Organism: uncultured Clostridia bacterium; assembly: GCA_947624805.1. Classification (GTDB taxonomy): domain Bacteria; phylum Bacillota; class Clostridia; order Christensenellales; family Borkfalkiaceae; genus Gallimonas. The sequence continues at coordinate 20,956 of CANQLW010000017.1, forward strand.
TCTGTCTCCCGATATATTCGAGCACGAACGTGAGCGCGTACCCGTCCGAGGGATAGACGCCCTTGAGACCGTAGCGCAGCTTGGCGCGTTTGACCGTTTCACGGTACAGCCAGCGGGCGATGTCGACATTGTCGCGGCACTTGCCGAGCTCTTGGCAGGAGGAAGTCCGCATGACGCCGTAGAGGTCCTCGATGAGCTCCACGCCCTGCATCATGGACGTGACGCAGACGGTGATCCTGTCCGCCTCAGCGATGAGTTCCTCGCGGCGGGCGATCCTGTCCGCATAGGTGAGGATCTCCCCCTCCGCGCGGCGGATACGGTAACGTCTCAGATCGGCGATCTCCTTTTCCACCGTCTCTTTGAGGGCGGACAGGTCGGCCTCTGCCTGCAAAAAGACCCTGCCCGCGCCCGCGGAGATCATTTTGACGGCACGGTAGAACTCCATAAACTGGCGGAAGAAGTAATCGGGCGTGCGCGGCGGCTCCGTGAGGACATAGCTGAGGAAATCCTCCACGCTCGCAAAGGCGCTCATGAGGCCGCGGAAGGGCTTCGTAAAGTAGAATCCCCCCTCTTTGTTCTCCTTCATCTCCCCCAAGACGGCGCGGCGCACCCGTGTGGAAGCATTCTTGATACGGGTGTAATGCTCCCTTCTCGCCCTGCAATCGGCAAGGACGCGCTCGGCGACTTCCCTGCACTCGTCGGCGGAGAAGAGATCGGCGATCCCGCGGTAGAGCCCGTCGAGACGGCGGCGCATCTCCTTGGGGAAGGCGTCAGAATAGAGATAGCAAAGGTATTCCTCGCTCTCCCGCTCCCCCGAGATCCTGCCCTCTAAGTCGATCCCCTCGTTCTGCAATGCACGGAAGAAGTAACTCCTGAGCGTCGTCGTCTTGACTTTCTGGAGCTCGAGCACCTGCGCGAGCTCGTCGATAAAGGCGTTGAAGGAGTCGGACGGCGTGATCACGAGCACGTCCCGCGGGGAGAGCGCCTCGTTGTTATACATGAGATAACTCAGGCGGTGGAGCAGGATCATCGTCTTCCCGCTGCCCGCACAGCCTTGCAGGACGAAACTCTCCCGCTCGGGCCGCGTGATGACGTCGAACTGCTGCTCCTGAATGGTCCGTATGATGTCGCGGACGGTCGTATCGTCCTTTCTGCTCTTGATGATGGAGCGAAGGTACGGATCGAAAAGGATCTCCTCGTCCCTGCCCGCGATCTCTTCCTCGGAGAGCACGTCCTTCACGGAGAGATACTCGTTTTTGAACTCGAGAAACTTCCCGCTCCTGACGGACAGGGCACGGCGGAGCACCGTACGGTAATCATAGGCATTGATGCTGAAATTGACGCGGCTCTTCTGATAATAGCGTACGGCAAGCGGGGCGCGCCAGTCGACGATCTCAAGGTTGACATCCCCCTTCTTGCCGATGTAATAGCTGTTGTAGCCCTCTTTTTCGTCCGTGACGTCCATGCGGGCGAAGTAGGGTTCCGAGAAAAAGCACTTGTAAGAGTTGAGTTTCTTGGTCTCGGCTTGGATCTGCGCCTTTTTTTCGAGGAGAAGACGGTAGTCCTCTGCGCCGTAGTCCTCCCGTGCGCGGACGGAATCCGCCTCGGCCTTGAGCGCCGCGATCCGTTGCTGGATCTTGGCGATATAGATGAAGCGTAGCATCCTCAGAAGCGCGGCAAGATGATCCTCCTCGTAGGCGATCTGTTTCTCCTCCTCAAGCAGGTCGAGATACCACTGCTTATCCGCGTTTTTGTGCGGAGACAAGAGCTCCTGCGCTTTGATCCTGTCCATATCCCCTCAACTCAGCATGATACTTTCATTATAGAATATCATACCACAGATTTTCCGATTTGGTACAATTTTCCCGAAAATTTCTTTTGGAATTTCCCCGAATTTCCCCGAATCCCCCTGTCGGAACACATAAGAAAGGGTGTCGCCCGCCCCTCAGCGCCCCTCGGCGTCCTCCCCGCGTCATCCCGCCCCACGTACCCCCCGCGTCCCACGGTCATCCTGAGCGTAGCGAAGGATCCCACAATACGCAGTCCGACCCGCGTCATCCTGCCTTCTCCTTGCCTGCCCCCTTTCTAAGGGTGGAGCAACGTGTTCTGCGAAAGGTCCAGTGGACATTTCACTGGAAAGATGCGGCGGGGTGCTCTGCACCCCGCCGTTCTCAGACAATGCGACATCAATTTTTTTCATCGATTCAAGGGCTGAATCCATTTGAGACGTTGCATCGATACAAAATACGATATCAATACAATATAATAAAACCCATTGGCGGCATATTCGTATGCTCCGTCTGCTTCTCCTGTCGTTCTGAATCAGGATAAATGTGGCAGGCCTACAGAATTATATTGATTTTGCAAGCAGATGGGCGCATGATTCAATATCAACATCAGCAGACGGAGTATGAAAGGTGTTAACCCAATCAACCATATCCGACCAAGGTTTTGCATCCGGCGCAAAGATCAAAAAACGTTTTGCTCTCTTTTCCGCCATCTTCTCATCCCACTTTTTTCTCAACCTTGCAACGGTCAAATCAAGACTTGTTTGCCCGGTGTTTTCATCCGGAAAGGCAGCGATCTTATCTGTAATCATCATAATAACATATCGTCTGACGATGCGCCCTTCTTTTATCCAGTCCGAATCCATTGCGAGAGAGAAAGCTGACAGAGCGCTTAAAACATCATCTTCATTTCCGCTTACCTCTAAGTCATCGACAAAGCGTTGCAGATTCTTCACATCCTCTTCCATCACGAAAAATGGTGATTCTGTAATAACCGGATTTGTCCCTGCGCCACGAAAGGCGATAATCTTGATACGAAAACTATCTCCCGCCCAAAAGCCATTCATTTCCTCTATTTGTGCATATTGATGATAGAAAGAATGAATATTCTTTTGCATTTCGCTGATGAATGACTCCATGCTCTTTGATGTGTCCACGCAAAAAATCACATCAACACAATGCTGTAATTTGTAACCAGATGCAGGGGATGGCATAATTTTCATATCTCCAATCAAATATTTGATGTTCAAATGCAATCAGGAAAAAGAGCGCGACGCCACGGTTCCGCAAGGGCGGCATCTCCTTATGTTGAAGGAAAAGTATTACCCGCAACTGTACACATTCTAACATGAAACGACAAAAAACGTCAAGCATCCGACTGCATTTTTCGATTTTTTGTTTTAGAAATTCATGTCCCGCGCCACCGCACGGAAACATAAGTTACACGATCTCCGCCATACATTCGGCACGCTCAAGGTCTGCTGTGATAAACTCGACACCAAAACGGTCTCCATACTGCTGGGGCATTCCAATGTCCTGACGACATTGAAATACTATACGCATCCGGAAACGCTCGACAAAGGATTGTTTTTGCGGGGGGATCTTTCGGAAAGCCAAAAATTGGGGATCATGCGTGAAAAACAGGCGGAAATTTACGGAATGATCGGTGATTTTCTGGATGCCATACCCAATTTGTACCCAAAAAATCAGCAAAAGAGATCTGAAACAACGTAAAAAAGCAAAATAAAAAGGGCAAAATCGCGATTTTTATCGCCATTTTGCCCGCTGGCGCGCCAAGTGAAACCTAAATTGAACTAATATGTTCGGTTTAGGTTTTTCTTTTGCCCTCGAAGGATAGGACAGGGCGGCGGTTTATGCCGCGAAAGGCTCTTGACATGAGAAAGACGTGCGGTAGGCTATTTGCCAAAGGCAAGAAAAAAGCCCCGCAGGGGCGGGATACTTGGCGCATTGCCATAAATACCGCACGTCTGCGAGGCTCGTGTCAAGAGCACCGTGGAATAAATAGCCGCCCGTTAGAGGCGCAATTCTATCCGTATCGGACGAAGTACGGGTTCTTTGCGGTTGTGTATCATGCACGGCATAATTTCCGTTTCAGAGGCAAAAGAAAAGCCCTGACTGTCGTCAGGACTTACTCTCAAAGGGCTGTTAAAGTAGATTTCGATTTTATCGTCAAAGAGAACGATTTGCTTTATCAGAAAGTTGATGAGCATTTGCGGTTCGAGGCGCAACGCCTGTTCGTAGTATTCGCGTATCTCCCGCTCCGAAAGCAATATCCGCGTCTTGCTCCGCTCGGTGACGATTTTCCGCTCCAATTCTTCAAGTTTGAGTTCAAGTTCTTTCAATCGCTTTGTCGTGGTATTCGTCACAACGCCTTGCTCTATCGCGGACATGATATTGTCAATCACTCTCTGCGTATGCCGTTTCTCTTTTAAGAGCGCGTTCTCGCAGGATTTGTCTTTTACCAAAGTTTCCTGCGCTTCCGATAAGCCGCGCACCATGCGTTTGATGACGTCGGGCTTGGATAATTCTTTGACGATGCAGTCGATGACGAAGTTTTCAAGCGTTTCCTTGCGTATCATGGACTTCTTGCAATCGCTCCCGCGCTTCCGTCCGAGGCACTTATAATAGCGCACCACTTGACCGTTCGACCCCGTTCCCGTTTCCGCGCTGATAGGAGAGCCGCAATAGCCGCAGATGAGTTTGTGCCGCAATAGATATTTGACCTCGGTGCTTCGCTTGCCGTATTTGTTTTTGGCGACCATAGCCCGCACGCGCTCAAAGGTTTCCGTCGGAACGATTTGCGGGTACATATTCTCGAAGGTTTCCCCGCCGTGATGATAGATACCCGAATACTTTTCGTTTTTGAGAATGTTGTAGACGGTATTCCTCGCAAACGGTTTCCCGTTGTTGTAGATACCTTTCTCCGTCAATGCCGCGATGATGTCCTTCACATACACGCCCATAGCGAATTGGGCATAGATAAATCTCACGGCTTCGGCGGCTTCCTCGTCGATGACGATTTTGCGGTCAACGGTCTTATACCCATAGAGCAGATGACCGCCTGTAAAGTTGCCTTTCCTGCGCGTTTCTACCATTCCGCGGCGCACCTTTTGGGAAAGTTCTGCCGAGTAGTATTCCGCATAACCTTCAAGCATACTTTCGAGGATAATTGCTTCGGGCGTGTCGGGAATGTTTTCCATTGCGGAGAGAAGTTTCACGCCGTTGTCGCGCAAGGTTTTCTTGTGGATAGCCGTTTCGTACTTGTTACGGGAAAACCTGTCTAAACGGTAGACGAGGACATAGTTCCATTCATGGCGACTACTATCCTTAATCATACGTTGGAAGTCGGGGCGGTTGTCGTTCGTTCCCGTCATGGCGCGGTCTATGTAGGTGTCGAGAATGAGAATGTCGTGCGCTTTGGCGTAATCCTCACATACGCGAAGTTGTCCCTCGATAGACTGCTCCGATTGGCTGTCCGAACTGTATCGGGCATAGATAACTGCTGTGTTCATAGTTCATAACTCCTTATAAAA
>CANQLW010000018.1 GCA_947624805.1 uncultured Clostridia bacterium
CGGCCCGTTGGTCAAGCGGTTAAGACACCACCCTTTCACGGTGGTATCATGGGTTCGAGTCCCGTACGGGTCACCAATCGCAGTCTCAACAGAACCCTTAAAATGGTTCTGTTGAGATTTTTTTGAAGTTTGATGTTTCCAATGGAGGAGTGCACGTGAAAAAATGCCCAATATGCGAATTGAATTGGATTGACGACAATGAAGAAATGTGTTCACTCTGTCAGCAAAAAGCAGTGCCTACTCCAACGCAGGGCCATAACCCCAAGCCGAACGTCCATTTCAATGAAATATTCACCTTCAAAAGCGGCGACTATGTTTATGACGGCAAGCGTGGATTTAAGGCTTACAACTCCAAGGGGGAACACGTTGGGATTGTATTTATGACGGATGACAAACGCGTAAAAGCTTATGGTTATTGCGAACTGCACTTCTTTCCGAATTATTATAATAGTTACGGCGTGTGGCACCGTATCAAATCGCATGGAAGTAGGATCGCATGGGTAACTTTATGTAACTACTTAAAAACGCACGAAGAATATCCATGCTATATTGATGATCAAACATAAATTCCTGAGTTTTACGGAAATCAATAGGGTGTTCTATTGAGGTCATGACGAGTTCACCAAATGAGACCCAGTAGAACGGAAAAAAGGTTCTGCTGGGGTCTTTTTTTGCTCATCAAGCAAAGGAAAGGCGAAGCTGTTTCCATCAGGAGACGGCTTCGCCTTTATCGTATCATAAACCGATATTTTAATATAAGCAGTGCAGATTGAATGTTTTGCGCCGGTGGATGGAATCTGTCGGTTCAAGATTACCGATCAGCAGCGGCGAAGCGTCATCATGCGCCGCCATCTTCCTCTCGATCGTTGTTTTTCGGTGATTTGCATAGCAATATTCGCAGAAATGTGCGCAGGTATCGTATTCGCCGATGTCAATGCTCTCCGCGCAGAGGCACTCCATTCGTTGTGATTTGTCCTTCTTCACGGAAATCGGATAACCGCAAATGCGCTCGATGAGCATTTTATCGATACAGGCCCCCTTTTCGGCCGGAATGGAAATTTTCTCTGCGCAAGTCTGAATGTGTAAACCGTATTCCTTCGCGATCCCGGCAAATGCACATCCGATTTGGAGCATTTCCCCCTCATCGGGCGCTCTGTATTTGGTTTTGTCGAGCTTTTGATATTCGTCCAAAAAACTGATGACGACCGCCTCGGTATATCCCTGCATTTTTCTGCACATTTCACGAAATTTTTCGATATGCCAACCGGCGGTGATTCCGTCCGTCAGCAGAATGGGATCGTAGCGCCAGATGATGCGCTCCTTGCCGATCCTCTTTGAAAGAGTATGAAAGGTTTGCAGGATCTGCGTTTTATCGCCGACGTTCCGCTCGATTTCTCGTCCGTAGGGCGTGAGGGTAAACTGAAAATAGTAGCGATAGCCGAGAGCGTCGATTTGGGGCAGAAATTGCAAGAAGGGGGCGGCATCCTTCGTCCAAAAGACAATACAGTCGACCGATTGAGGATCAAGCATAATTTTTGATACGGAATGACGGTTATAGGGGTTCCGCACGCATACGAAACCCTCTTTCAAACGATTCAAAAACCATTTTCCAAAGAATGCGGGAATATCGCACCTTCTGCTCACGCTCAAAATCATTTCTTTTCTCCGAGAATTATTATACCTTCTCCGCCCAAAATGTCAATCCGTTTGATAGAAAATTGTTTTTTCAACTCCTTGCAACAATGATTCAGAAAGCATTCTTCATTCCAAGCGAGCGTGTGATTCCCGCCGCGTGTATAATTGCAGACGATCGCAAAATTCCCTTTGTATTTTAACGTTGCAGTCAATTTGCTTTCAAAATCTGTTTGGTTGCTCAAAATATCGTTCAGTGAATTGAAGAAGCAAATGACGATTCGCTCCGGCGAAATCTTTAATAAACTCATCCCTTCAACGAACTTGAAGTTCCTCTGCGGCATATTTGTCGCTAATTTTCGATATGCCACCGTGTTCTTGATTGCCCACTCACATTCGTCAACATTGATATAAGTAAACACGTTTTCAAACACTTCTTTTGCTGCTACATAATCAAGGCAACAACCACAGCCGAACGAAAAGATGATGGGTCTTTTTATGCCCACTGAGGAAAGTTCTTGGAACGATTCCTTCATTTTCGCGTAATAGCCTTCGCCGTAGCTTTTCAAATAGTTCAGATTGCTACAGAGATTATCGTATTCATACTTGCCGCAATCTTTCTCGCACTCCTCACATACACGAAATTTATAGCTGTTCCATAACTGATCGATCTTCATTTTTTCCCTCCGATAGAAATCTTCATTCAATTCTATCATGGAAAAATTGACTGATTCTGGCATCACTGCCATTTTTTGAACAAATTTTCATTAAGAAATTTTGGCCCTGCGGGTATTCGGCGATAAAATCCGCGAGAAATGAAGTGACTCCCGAGAATATTTTTCTCACCTTTTGCGAAAAATCAGCCCTTTTTATAGGTTTTTCAGCCGAATTACGAAGCCAAAGCCGTCTTTTACGAGGAAAACGGTGTTCGGATAATTAACGTCCCCCTCACCAAGTGAGACCCAGTAGAACCCGCAGAAAGGTTCTGCCGGGGTCTTTTTTGTTCACCACGAAAATGTCCACTCTTTTGAGCGGGCATTTTTTGTGGCCCCAAAATACCCCGTGGCGGGGGATAGCGGGAGAACGGTAAGGGCGGGCGGGGAAAATCGGGCGGCGGGGAAGGGGCGAAATGTCAAGCGTGCGGCGGCAAAGGGGGAAAATCGGGCGGAAGTAGTTGATTTTTGTGGCGGGATATGCTATACTATTGTCTCCAATGAAGTTATTCGATGCGGAAAAGTACAGGGGCAAGCGGGTCATCGTGGCGCTTTCGGGCGGCGTGGATTCCGTCTGCCTCCTGCATTCTTTCAGGGAGCAGGCGGGGCCGTCCTGCATTTCGCTCTCCGCGCTACACATCGAACACGGCATCCGCGGGGAGGAATCCGTCCGCGATATGCAGTTCTGCAAGGCGCTCTGTTCCGAATGGGGGATCCCGCTCGTTATCCGCAGCGTGGACGTTCCCCGTATCGTGGCGGAGCAGGGGGGAAATCTTGAGGAGACCGCCCGCAGTGTCCGCTACTCTATCTTTGAGTCTATGCTCGAAAAGGGCGATGCCGACTTCGTGGCGACTGCCCACCATGCCGAGGATGTCGCCGAGACGGTGCTCTTCCGTCTTGCGCGGGGGACGGGGATCTCGGGTATGAGGGCGATCACCGAGTACGGCGGGATCGTCCGCCCCCTTCTCACCTGCACGCGTGCCGAAATCGAGGCCTACGCCGCCGAGTACGATCTTCCTCATGTGGAAGATTCGACGAACGCGGACGAGAATTATACCAGAAATTACATCCGCCGTACCGTCCTTCCCGCCTTTGAGAAGATCCACGGCGGCGCAACGCGGCATCTTGTTGAATTTGCCGCCCTCGCGGCGGAGGAGGACGCATTTTTGCAACGCCTCGCGGAGGATGCGATCCTGCACATCGCGGGGGAGGAGTGGGTATCCGTACGGCTCCCCGAAGTGCTCTTCGCCCGTGCCTGTCTCTGCTGTATGCGGCCGTATGCGCGGGAGGGGGGATATTCCCGTGCGAACATCGGGGAGATCGAAAAGCTCATCCCTCTGCGGATCGGGACCAAGGTCTCCCTGCCCGTTCCGTACGGCACGAGAGGGGATCTCGCGCGCTATGCCGTCCGTGAGCGGGAACACATCGCCTTTTATTGGGAAGAGAAGGACGCGCCGCGCCCGCCCGAGTGCCCGTTCCGACCCGAGGCGGGGCTCTATGCCTCCCCCGCGCCCTTTGCGGTGAGGGAGATCGCAACCTTCTCCATAGATCTTGCCGATCTGAAAAAAACGGGGGGGAACACGAGGGAGCTCACCGTCGATCTGGACGCCTTCCCTGAGGGCTGTGTCGTACGGACCAGAAGGGAGGGAGACATGATTACCCCATACCATGCCCCGAGACGTACCCTCAAGAAATTCCTGACGGACAGAAAAATTTCCGCTCGGCTGGGGCGGAAACTTCCCGTCATCGCAAAGGGGAGCGAGGTCTATGCCGTCGTCGGCGTAGAGCTCTCCGACAGCGTCAAAGTGACAGAGAACACGGTGCGCCGCGGGGTCATCGGATGATTGAAAACAAAGGAGAAAGAACCATGCATCAGGACTGTGAAAGGATCTTATTTTCGGAAGAACAGCTGCGCTCCCGCGTCAAGGAGGTCGCAATGACCGTCAATGCCCGCTATGCAGACAAGAACCCCATCTTCGTCTGCATTCTGAAGGGGAGCATCATCTTCTATTCCGATTTCGTCCGTCATCTCGACATTCCCGTCAAGCTCGATTTTATGGCGGTATCCTCTTACGGGGACGGCGCGGTCTCCTCGGGAAAGCTCCGTATCAGGAAAGATCTCGACGGGGACATCTCGGGCAGGGACGTCGTCATCGTCGAGGACATCATCGACAGCGGGTTCACCCTCGCCAATCTCAAGGCTCTCTTTCTGGAACGGGGTGCAAATTCCGTCTGTATCGTGACCCTTCTGAACAAGATCGGGCGGCGGGAATATGACATCAGGCCCGATTACAACTGTTTCGACATCGAAAACGAGTTCGTCGTGGGCTACGGCCTCGACTATAACGAGCGCTACCGCAACCTGCCCTACATCGGCATTTTGAAGCGCTCCGTCTATGAGCAGTGACGCTTTCATGGGCGTTCGGGACGGCGGGATTTTCCGCTGTCCTTTTTTGTTTTTCGGGAGCGGGGGGATTTTTCGGAAAGGACTTGATTTTTTCGGGCGGGTGATTTATAATGTTCCCATGTTTCACATCGTTCTCGTGGAGCCCGAGATCCCGCAGAATACGGGGAATATCGCCCGTACCTGTGCGGCGACGGGCTGCGAACTGCATCTCATCAAGCCGCTCGGCTTCGACATCTCCGACAAGGCCCTCAAACGCGCGGGGCTCGATTACTGGCATCTCGTCAAGGTGCATACGCATGAGAACTTCGATGAGTTCCTCTCCCTCTATCCCGATGCACGCTTCCGCTTTTTTACGACGAAGGCGGAACGACCCTATACCGCGCTCGATTACCGTGAGAGGGATTTTCTCGTCTTCGGCAAGGAGACCAAGGGGCTCGATGAACAACTCCTCGTTGACCACCGCCCCGATTGCGTCCGTATTCCCATGATCGGGGAGAGCCGCTCGCTCAACCTCTCCAACGCCGTGGCGGTCGGGGTGTATGAGGCGCTCCGCCAGACGGGGTTTCTCGGCCTCGAGGGGAAGGGGAGCCTTCACCGCCTGCAATGGTAGCCGAGATGACGGAAAAGACGCGGCGTGTCCTGTCCGTCCTGCTCGCCGCCCTGTGCTTTGCGGTGTTTACCGTCCTGCTCTTTCTGCCCTTTCCCGCACGGGTGACGCTCCCTGAAGAGACCTATGTCTGCGATTTCGGGGACGGCACGGCGGTGATCGGCTATCAGGAGGGCTATGCCGCGCTTGCGGGGATCGGCGAGACGGGAGACATCCTGCTCTCCGTCGGCGGAAGAGAGGGGGTCGTTGCCGCGGGGGATGACATGAGGCGGGAAGTCCACATCCTGCGCGAGGGGGAACTCGCGGAGCTCCTATCCTTCACGCCCAGACTCAACCGTCTCGAACGTGCCGCGCTCTTTCATTTCTTCGGGGACAGGCTGTACTTTGACCGATATGACTTCTTCGCCTTTACGGGGGAGAACGTGAAGCGGTGCGAACTCAGGGAGGCGCGGGAGATCGTGATGCTCGGCGGGACGCTCTCCTCCGATGCACTGATCGCCTCGAAGGCGGAGCGGCTGTACCTTTCCCCGCAGTCGGAGATGCGTTATACGACGCTGCTCGGCGCCGACGTCGAAGTCATCGCGCGGGCGCCCTATCTCACAGAGGGCGGCGCGGTGCTCAGGGACGGCGTGGGCGGGCGGCGGCTCGTGAGCGGCTTGCCGCAGGCAAAGATCGTGGACGTCTCCTATGATTACGCGGACATGAGCGCTCTGCTTCCCTGTGAACAGGTGGAACGGCTGTGTCTGCCCTTCTGCGGCTCCACGCCCTCGAGCGCGGGGACGGAGTATCACGGCGAGCTCGCCTATCTCTTTGTGCGCAACGGAAAGTACGATGTGCCAGAAACGCTCACTTCCGTCAAAATCACGGGCGGCGAGATCATGCATACCGCCTTCTATCACTGTCCCTCCCTCCGCGAGATCGATCTCTGCGGGATCAGGGCGGAGAACATTTCCGATCATGCGTTTGAGGGGCTCGGCGATCTGCAGATCTTGCACTGCCCGCGGGCGGACGTGATCTTGAACGGGGAATATCTCACGATAGCCGCGCCGTGCGGATGTACGGTGTTTACAAAGGTGACAAATTGAAAAAATTCTTCAAGAAACTTTTTAGCCGCTTTCCGTTGGTCGCTCTGACGATCATCATGCTCATCCTGCTCTTCTTTGCCGTGATCGTCGGCGCGATCATCATTGCGGAGGCGCTCATCTCCGAGCATTTCCCCACGGTCGGGCAGTACATCGTCGCCGCGCTGAGCGCTCTGGACTGGCTGATCGTCGCGTGTACGGTGCTCCATGCCGCCAACCGCGATATGGTCCCCGAGACCAAGATCCCGTGGATCCTCAGTATCTCCGTCCTCAACCTCTTAGGCGTGTTCATCTACGCCCTGTTCTCCTCCCACCGTCCCACGCGGCGCGAGCGGAAGCAGTATAAGCTCCTCTATGAGCAGAGCAAGCCCTATACGGAGAGAAAATTCTCCAAGGAGACGCTGAGAGCGGAACTCGGGCACTGGGCGGATGTGAGCGAATCGCTCTATGTCTCCGAGCCCGCCGCGGTCGTGCGGGGCGGGACGAAGACGGAGTACTTCTCCTCGGGGGAAGCCTTCTTTCCGCGCGTCATCGAGGACCTCGAAAGGGCGGAGAAGTTCATCTTCCTCGAATATTTCATCATCGAAGAGGGAAAATTCTGGAACAGCATCCTCTCGGTGCTCGAACGCAAAGCGCAGGAGGGGCTGGACGTCCGCGTCATGTACGACGACATCGGTTCCATGGGCAAGGTGCGTGCGGGGTACTATAAACAGCTGAGGAAGGCGGGCATCAGGTGCATCAAGTTCAACCCCTTCGTGCCCGTCGTCACGACCGTCCATAACAACCGCGATCACAGGAAGATCCTCGTCATCGACGGGAAGATCGGCTACACGGGCGGGCTGAATCTCGCCGACGAATACATCAACGAGACCCATCCCTTCGGCTACTGGAAGGACGTGGCACTTCGCCTCGAGGGGGAGGGCGTCACGGGGCTCACGCGGATGTTCCTCGGGATCTGGCAGCTCAAATCCAAGCAGATGGAGGACCTCGCTCCCTTCCTGACGGAGAGCCATGCGGAGGGAGAGGGGTATGTGCAGCCGTACGGCAGCGGCCCCGTCCCGCTCTTCGAGCGGCATCTTGCAGAGGACGTCTATGTGAATATCCTCAATGCCGCCCATGACTATGTCTATATCATGACGCCCTACCTCATCATCGATTACAGGATGAAGGAGGCGCTCATCCTTGCGGCGAAGCGGGGGGTGGACGTTCGGCTCATCACGCCGCATATTCCCGATAAAAAACTCGCCTTCGGGCTCACCCGTTCCAACTATATGGCGCTCATCAAGGGCGGGGTGAAGGTGTATGAGTTTACCCCCGGGTTCGTGCACGCCAAGGTCTTCCTTTCGGATGACAGGACGGCGGTCGTCGGGACGGTCAATCTCGATTACCGTTCCTTCCTCTATCACTATGAAGACGGCGTCGTGATGTATCAGACGGAGTGTCTCAAAGACATCGCCGCCGATTTTGAGGAGACGTTCTCCCGCTCCGCCCTGCAGACGGAGGAGGATGCCAAAAAGAGCGTCGTATGGAGAGGACTGTGCGAGATCGCAAAGATCTTCGCGCCCCTCTTTTAGGAGGAGAGATGATCCATTCGCTGTCGGGCGGCGTGATCGCCGAAAACGAGATCATGCGCTTTGCAAAAGTCCGTCTTGCAGAGGGCGTCGCATGGTATTTGGCGCCCTTCCTCGTGGAGGCGGGGGATAAGGTCCTCGTGCCGTACGGCGGCGCCGAGGCGGAGGGGGAAGTCGAGCGGGTGGAACTCTGTTCCCCGCAGACGGCGCCCGTCTCCGTGAAGCGTGCAAGGGAAATTCTCTCTCTTCTGCCGAAAAACTCTTGACAGCCGCCGCGGGATATGGTACTATTGTCTCAGTCATAGGGGAGTAGTCGGTCCTTCGGGGCGGTAATATCCACAGAGCGCGGGTTCAACCCCGCGGGTATTTCATGAAACGGCGAGACTTATGCGCGTTTTTATCGCGTGTAAGTCTTTTTTTATCGGCGGACGGGATGACGGGAACATATGGACTCCGTCCCGACGATGCAGACGCACCGCCCGATTCGGGCGGCGGGAGAAATTTTCGGGAGGAGAAAAAATGCCTGTCTGGGAGCTCATACTCATCGGGATCGGGCTGAGCATGGACGCCTTCGCCGTCGGCATGACGGACGGAATGGCGGAGCCGCGCATGAAGCCCGTAAAGATCTTTCTCATCGCGGGGGCCTTTGCGCTCTTCCAGTTTCTCATGCCCGTCGTCGGGTATTACTTCGGCTATCTCTTCTCGGATATCGTCGAAAAGTTCGCCCCGTGGATCTCCTTCGCCCTGCTCGCCTTCATCGGCGGGAAGATGATCTTCGACTTCGTCAAAGAGAATGTGCAAAGAAGGCGGGAGAGCGGGACGGGGACGGAGGAGACGCCCCGAAAACTCGGCGTGTTGACCCTGCTCATTCAGGCCGTCGCGACCTCCGTGGATGCCTTCGCCGTCGGCGTTACTTTTCTTGCGGCGGAGACGGCGGAGGGGCTCCCCATGCACGTCGTGCTCTGTGCGCTCGTCATCGGCGGGATCACCTTCTCCTTGAGCGCGCCCGCCGTTCTGATCGGGAAGAAGGCGGGGAACAAGCTCTCGGACAAGGCCGAGCTCATCGGCGGGCTCATCCTCGTCGGGATCGGGCTGAAGATCCTCATCGAAGCATTGGTTTGACTTTTTCGTCCGTCTGTGATACACTAACAAAAGGGAGTTTTGTACAATGGGAATGCTGTTTCTCTGGATCTTTCTCATGATCGTCGGGTTCGCCCTCCTCATCAAGGGGGCGGACTGGTTCGTGGACGGCGCGGCGGGGATCGCCGGCAAGTGCCGCATTTCTCCGCTCGTCATCGGGCTCACCGTCGTCGCCTTCGGCACGAGCGCGCCCGAGCTCTGCGTCTCCGTCACTTCGGCAATCAGGAGCTATGCCGACCCCGCAGTCTCGGATTTTGCGATCGGGAACGTCGTCGGGAGCAATATCACCAATATCCTGCTGATTTTGGGGCTCTCCGCCCTCTTCCATAGCCTCCCCGTGCAGAAAAACTCCCTTGTGCTCGACCTGCCCGTGCTGCTCCTCGCGAGCGCGCTCCTTGTCGGGCTCGGCGCATGGGGGAACGCCCTCCAATGGTGGGACGGGCTCATCTTCATTCTCGTCTTTTCGGGTTATCTCTTCTTCCTCACCCGCGGGGCGCTCAGAGAGCAGAAAGCGGGGGCGGGGGAGGAACTCGATCCCCCCGAGGAGAAAAAACAGCCCAAAGGCAAGTTCGGGATGTGGCTCGCGCGGATGGAAGAGAAGACATGGTTTCTCATCGTCGTCACCGTCGTCGGGCTCGCGATGGTCGTGGGCGGCGGGACGCTGCTCGTGGACGGTGCGAAGTACATCGCAGAATATTTTGACGTTCCCGAGCGGATCATCGGGCTCACCATCGTCGCGATCGGCACCTCTCTGCCCGAGCTCGTGACGTCCGTCGTCGCGGCGGCCAAGGGGGAGACGGACATCGCCGTCGGCAATATCATCGGGAGCAATATCTTCAATATCTTCCTCGTCGCGGGGGTGAGTTCCCTCTTCTACCCGCTCACCTTTACGACAACGGGTGCACAGAGCAATCTCATCGACGCCCTCGTCGCCCTCGGCGCGGCCGTCCTGCTGTACGGGATCTCCCTCATCAAGGGGCATAAACTCGGCAAGATCGCAGGCGCCGTGATGCTGCTCTCCTTTGTGGGGTATTATGTCTATCTCTTCCTCTCTATCGTCTGATCGTATGAAGCAACTCCTTTCTTGTCTGAAAACTTATAAAAAAGAGGCGATCCTGTCCCCGCTCTTCAAGCTCTTCGAGGCCTGTATGGAGCTCTTGGTCCCGCTCGTCGTCTCCCATATCGTCAACGTCGGCATCGCGGGAGCGGACAAAATGTATATCGTCCACTGCGTGCTGCTTCTTGTCGCCTTCGGGGCGGCGGGGCTCGCCTTTGCGCTCACGGCACAGTATTTTGCGGCGAAGGCGGCGGTCGGCGTCTCGGCGGAGCTGAGAAAGCGGCTCTTCTCCAAACTCCAGTCCCTCTCCTATGAGGAGATCGACGAAATCGGCACTTCGCAGATGGTGACCCTCATGTCGAGCGACGTCAATCAGGTACAGGCGGGCGTGAATCTCACCCTCCGCCTCTTTTTGCGTTCGCCCATCATCGTCTTCGGGGCGGCGGCGATGGCGTTTTTCGTGGACGTCTATGCGGGACTCGTCTTCCTCATCCTCATCCCCCTGCTCGCGATCGTCATCGTCCTTGTCATGGCGGCGACGGGCCCCCTGTACAGGAAAGTGCAGGAGCGCATGGACGGCGTCAATCTCTCCGTGCGTGAGAACTTGCAGGGCGTCAGGGTCATCCGCGCCTTCTGCCATGAGGAGAAAGAGCTCGATACCTTCGACGAACGCAACGGATCGCTCTGCGCCCAACAGAAGCGGGCGGGCAGGATCTCGGCGGTCATGAACCCGCTCACCTTCTGCTTTGTCAACCTCGCCGTCATCTTGCTCGTGCTCGTCGGCGGGATGCGGGTGAGTATGGGGGCGCTCGAACAGGGGGACGTCATCGCCCTGTATAATTATATCTCCATCATCCTCGTCGAGCTCGTCAAGCTCGCCAATTATGTCTTTACCGTCTCGCGGGCGCTCTCTTCCCAGCGCCGTATCGGGGAAGTGTTGGCGCGCTCGGGCGAGCCCGCCCGCTATCTTCCGCCCGAGGAGGAGAACGGAGAGACGGCGGTCTGTTTCGATCATGTCACCTTTACCTATCGGGGCGGCGGCGCTCCCGCCCTCACGGATATCGATTTCAGCGTGAAAAAGGGGGAGACGGTCGGCATTTTAGGGGGCACGGGCTCGGGAAAGAGCACGCTCGTGCACCTCATTCCCCGCTTTTACCGCGCGGGGGTCGGGACTGTCCGCGTCAACGGCGCAAACGTCGACGCGCTCGACGCCGAAGCGCTCAGAAATACCGTCGCGATCGTCCCGCAGAAGTCTCTCATCTTTCAGGGGAGCATCCGTTCCAACTTGCTCTGGGGGAATAAGGACGCGGCGGAGGAGGACCTTCTCCGTGCCGTGAAGATTGCACAGGCGGAGGACGTCGTCACCGCCAAAGGGGGGCTGGACGGCGAGATCGCTCAGGAGGGGAAGAACCTTTCGGGGGGACAGCGGCAGAGGCTCTCCATCGCCCGTGCCCTCGTCAGGAACCCCGAAATTCTGATTTTAGACGACAGTTCATCCGCCCTCGACTATGCAACGGACGCGCGCCTCCGTGCCGCCCTCAAATCGCTTGACTGCACGACTTTCATCGTCTCCCAGCGTACGGCTTCCGTGCGCGGCGCCGATAAGATCGTCGTCCTCGAGGAGGGGAAGATCGTGGGGCTCGGCACCCATGAGGAACTTCTGGGCTCCTGCCCGCTCTATCGCGAGATCGACGCCTCGCAGGGAGGGAGAGCATGAAGCAGTCCACCTTAAAACAGATCGTGCGGCGGCTCAGGCCGTATATGGGCTGGCTCATCCTCACGGCGGCTGCGGCGATCGTCACCGTCGCGGGGCAGCTCATGGTACCCTATTTCGTCGGCAAGGCGATCGACGGGCTCGCGTACAGCGTCAGTGAAGCGGGCAAGCGGGCGATCGATTTCGGGTATCTGTACAGACAGTTCATCCTCATCGCCGTCTGCATCGCGGCGGCGGTCGCGGGACAGTTTGTCCTCTCCCTCACGAACAACAGGGTCGCCTATCATGCCCTTGCCGCCCTGAGAAGGGATGCCTTTGCAAAGATCGGCGTCTTGCCGCTCTCCTATATCGACAGCCGTGCCTACGGGGACATCTCCTCCGTCATCATGTCGGATGCGGAGCAGTTCTCGGACGGGCTTCTCCTCGGCTTTACACAGCTCTTTACGGGCGCGGCGACGATCGTCGGCGTGCTCATCATGATGTTTCTCATCCGCTGGGAGGTCGCGCTCGTCGTGCTCCTCGTCACCCCGCTCTCCCTCTTTGCGGCGAAGATCATCGCCTCGCGCACCTATAAGATGTTCCGTGCACAGGCGGAGGCGCGGGCGGAGCAGACCGCCTTTGCGGACGAGATGATCGCGGGGCTCAAGGTCGTCAAGGCATATATCCATGAGGACGAGAACGAGGAAAGGTTCGGGGCGCTCAACGAGACGCTGCGCAAAAAATCTCTCTCCGCGCTCTTCCTCTCCTCGACGACCAATCCCGTCACACGCTTTGTGAACTCTGTCGTGTATGCGCTCGTCGCGCTCGTCGGGGCATTCCTCGCGATCGCATCGGCGGGCTCTGCCGTCCCCTTCACGGCGGGGGCGCTCACGACCTTTTTGTCCTACTCCAACCAATACACCAAGCCCTTCAACGAGATCTCCGAGGTCATCGCCGAGTTCCAGAACGCGCTCGCCTGTGCGGCACGGCTGTTTGCCCTCATCGATGAACCGTCCCAGTCCTCCGACGAGGGGCTCCCCGACCTCGGCAGGGCGGCGGGGGAGGTCTGCGTCGAGAACGTCTCCTTCTCCTATTCCCCCGATCGGACGCTCATCGAGGGGATGAATTTTCGGGCGGAAGCGGGGAAGAGGATCGCGATCGTCGGCCCCACGGGCTGCGGAAAGACGACGCTCATCAACCTGCTCATGCGCTTTTATGACGTCGGCGAGGGGGCGATCTATGTGGACGGGAAGGACATCCGTACGGTCACACGCAGATCGCTCAGGGAAAACTTCGGGATGGTCTTGCAGGAGACGTGGCTGAAAGAGGCGACCGTACGGGAAAATCTCTGCATGGGGAATCCCTCGTGCAGTGAAGAGGACATGGAAAAAGCCGCACGCGCCTCCCATGTGCATGGGGCGATCATGCGGCTCCCGAACGGGTATGATACCGTCCTCGGCGAAGAGGGGAGCCTCTCCGAGGGGCAAAAACAGCTTCTGTGCATCGCACGGGCGATGCTGTGCCGCCCGACCATGCTCATTTTAGACGAGGCGACGAGCAACATCGATACGCGGACCGAGCAGCTCGTGCAGGACGCCTTTGCGCGGCTGATGGAGGGAAGGACGTGTTTTGTCGTCGCCCACAGGCTCTCGACGATACAGAATTCCGACCTGATCCTCGTGATGAAGGCGGGGAATATCGTGGAGCAGGGTACGCACGCGGAGCTCCTTGCAAGGGACGGCTTCTACGCCGAGCTCTACAGGGCACAGTTCGCCGAGGTGTGAGTCCTCCGGGGCGATTATAAGGAGTAAAATGCGGGAAAAACTTCGGAAAATCGGGAAGAATGCAAACGGCATGGCGCAGTCCGTGGCCGTGGGCGTCGTGACGGGGCTGTTCGCAGGGGTCGTCGTCACCCTCTTCAACGTTCTCTTCGAGGACGCCGAGGCTTTTTCGCGCGGCTTTTACATATGGTTTGCGGAGCATCCCGCCTTTCTGCCCCTGCTCTTTATCGCCCTCTTTGCGGGGGCGGTCCTCATCGGCGGGGTCATGCGTGTCCTGCCCTATCTGCGGGGCAGCGGCTTTGCACAGACGGAGGGGGCGACACGGGGGCTCTTCCGCTTCCGTTGGTATGAAGCGATGACGGGGATGTTTGCCTCTTCGCTGTTCGTGGTCCTCATGGGGCTCTCGGGCGGGGCGGAGGGGCCGAGCGTGTTCATTGGCGGCGCGTGCGGGGACTGTACGGGCGCGATCTTCCACCGCGGGGACAGACGGTTCCCAATCACGAGCGGAGCCTCGGCGGGGCTGGCCGTCGGGCTGAACGCTCCGCTCACAGGCATCATCTTTGCCTATGAAGAGGCGCATAAGAAGTTTACGCCCGAGGTCTTCGTCTGCTCCTTTTCCTCCGTCGCCGTGGCGATCGTCGTGCGGAGCCTCCTCTTTATGGGAATGGGCCTCCCCGAGGAGCCATACCTTTCCGCCTTTTCCTTCCCGCAGGAGATCGAGCTCATGTTCTGCCTGTACGCCCTGCTCGGCGCGCTCGCGGTCTCCCTCGTCGCCGTGCTCTTCTATTATCTCATCCTGTGGCTGCACAAACTGCTCGGCCGCGTCAGATTCTGGAAGGGGATCGGCGTGTACCTCTTTCCCTTCTTGCTCGCGGGCAGCTGCGGACTCCTCTCCGTCTATGCGATGGGGAGCGGGCGGGCCGTCATCCTCGGCGCCGCGGAAGGGACGCTCACATTTTTCGGGCTCCCTCTTTGGGCGGCGCTTTTCTGCCTGCTGCTGTTGCGCTTCTTTGTGAGCGCCGTCAACACGGGCGCGGGGCTCCCCTGCTGTGCCTCCGTCCCCATGCTCGCGATGGGGGCGCTGATCGGCGCGATGCTCCGTTCTCCCTTTATCGGGATGGGAATGGACCCCGCCTGCGGGGATCTTTTGATCGCTCTCCTCATGGTGACCTTCTTCACGGCCGTCGTCAAAGCGCCCGTGACGGGGATCGTCATGACGCTCGAACTCACATGGCAGTTTTCCTTCCTGCTCCCCGCGATCATATGCGCCGCCGTCGCCTATTTCGTGGGGGACATCTTCCGTACGGAACCCCTCTATGAGGTCCTGCTCGAAAAAATGCGGGATGACATCACAAAGAGAGCGGTCTGAGGGTCCCGCTAAGCGCAGTAAGATCGATCTCGGCGAGCCGTGAGATACGGTTATGCACGACGTAGCGGTATTGCTTGCTCATGGACTCGAACAGGATCACGAGCTTCCCGTCCCGCACGCAGAGCTCCTCGCTCATGCAGGGCATTTCCAGATCCGCCCCCTCGTCCGCAAAGGTGTAGAGGGGGACCTTGACGCCGCCGATCTCCCTCTCTCCGTCCGCCTCGCCGCCGAGGCGGTTTTCATATATATGGAGCCTCGAAGCGGGCAGACCATAGGAACAGGAGAGAAAGATCTCGTTCTCCGTCACGGCGACGCCCTGAACTTCGTCGCAGACCGAGAGCACTTTTGTGGGTACCATGTCCGCGACCCCGCCCGTACATTTTTCGTCCAAGGCATAGGCATAGATGAAGGCATGGTTGGTTTTTCCGCCCACTTCCATATGGTGGGAGGGATCTGTCTCATAGTTCCCCGGGCGGTAAAATTCCCCCACATAGAGGGTGTCGCCGAAGAGATAGCAGAAGGCGTTGCTGCGGAAATCTGTTTCGAAGAAGTCGTCGATCTCCACCGCCGCGCCGTTCTCCGCCGAAAGGATCTTTTCAAGCGAGATACGGATGATCTTCTTCCCGCTCGCGATGTACATATAATCGTCCGAGCAGGTCACGCCGCCGAAGTGCGTTCTGACGTCCTTTCCGTCCTCGGTAAAGGTGACATAGCGCTCCACCTGTTTGATGTCGCTCATGACGTGATCGGCGGGGATGAGGTAGACGCGGGAGGGCCCGCCCGAGACGTAGCCGCTCATGGCAAAAGCGTACCCGCTGTCTTCGGGAAGGGTGCAGATGCCCTGCGGCGAGATGCCGCTGTCGAGCCCGGGGATGGGCGCGCCGTATGTCGCGAGCTCGTTGAATGACGGGTAGGAGAAGCCGAACCACCACACCGTGAGGAAAACAAAGACGGCGCAGAGGAAGAGGGCGGCGACGCAGACCGCGATGCGGCTTTTACGATAGGGGAGTTTTGTCTTCATGGGGAACCTCCTTTTCCTTGATTATAGCCGTACAGGGCGTTCTTGTCAAGAGCGGAAATTCTTGCCGTGCGTATAAATCCCGTGCGCTCCGCCCAAAATAGTTGCGAAGAGGAGGCGAACATGGATTTCACCAAGACGCAGACATATCTCAATCTTGCAAGAGGCTTTGCGGGAGAATGTCAGGCGGGTATGCGGTATCAACTCACGGTAAAGACGGCGATGAAGGAGGGCTACGAGGCACTGGCGGACACCATCCGCACGATCGCAAAGAACGAAACGAACCACGCGAAGGTGTTCTTCGAAACCATCCTGCAAAACGCCGGGAGCAGAGACAATATCCACATCGACGCGAGCTATCCCTTCCACGCGGGAACGCTCGAAGAAAATTTACGCTTTGCGGCGATCGATGAGCAGGATGAGGCGGAAAATCTGTACCCCTCATTCGCCAAAATCGCTCGGGAAGAGGGGTTTGGGCAGATTGCGCTCAAATTCGAGCAGGTAGCGAAGGTCGAAGAGAACCACAGGATCATCTTCAACTATCTGTACGAGGCGTTCAAGGACGGCTCTCTCTACAAAGCGGACCGCCCGATGCTGTGGATCTGCGGGGAATGCGGCTATATGCACACGACAAAGGAGGCGTGGAACATCTGTCCCCTTTGCGGCGCTTCGCAGGGTGAAGTCGAGCTTCATCTCCCCTTCAAAAAGGAGAATATATGAAAAAGACCAACAACAAGACGCAGAACAAGACTTCGAACGTGAAGAACGCCCAAAACGGCAACACGCAGAACTCCAAGAGCGGAAGCTCGAAGAATGCGAAGAATTGCGGCAGCGGCAGGGATTGCTCTTGATGGGCAGAAAGAAAGGGAAAAGATCCCTTCATCATGGCGCGGATATGCGTTCTTCCGATCCGCTCGGCAGTTACACGGGTGTACCCGAAAACGTACACGAGCGGCCCGTTCAGGACGCAGACGACCTATGAACACGGGAGGCGGGAAAGCAATTTCCCGCCTCTTTTCTGCGCCGTGCCGTCTTCCTGCCATATCCCGATCCCTCTTTCTCCAAAGAATGCACCCCGAAATTTTCACATAAAATTAACGGGAACGTCATCTCCAAAAAGCAAAAATATTTGCAAATCGGCGGGGCTTGTGTTATACTGATGAAAGAAAAGGTTATAAAAATTACAGAAGATATCCGAAACCGAACGAGGTAGATAGATGAAAAAAAGATTTTGCGCGGGGATCTGCATATTGATCGCGCTGATTGCGGCGCTCACGTTTTCCGCCTGCGGACTGTTCTCCGCGGGGCTCCCCGACGGCAATTCGCCCTACAATGCCGCCGTGCAGGAGGGTTATACGGGCTCGGAGGGGCAGTGGCTTGAAGAGCAACAGACGCCCTCCACGGTCTACCGCCGTATGTGGGAGGAAGCCGTCGCCGACGGGTCCTTCTCGGGCACATATTATGAATTTTTACAGTCCCTCGATCTCTCGGAGGACTCCCTCGGCTTGCAGAAAGCGCTTCTTTCCTCCGTCAGCATCTACAGCCATATGACGGGCAGCACGGGCGGCTCGGCGGGCAGCGGCGTCATCTATTCCCTCGAAAAGAGCAGCGGCGATGCCTACGTCGTGACAAATTACCACGTCGCCTACAATGCAACGATGAGGAAGATCTATGATGAATTCGATCTCCATCTCTATGGCGGGGAGCTCGACGTAAACACGCTCTCCGCGTCCTTTGTGGGGGGCTCGATGGAGCACGACATCGCCGTCCTTGCCATCAAGGGCAGTGAAAAGGTCTCATCGGTGACCTCGTCGGGCATCTCGTCGCATACCAATGCAGAGGTGCTGCGGGCGAGCGCGGCGATCCCTGCCGTGCTCGGCGATTCGGACAGTCTTCTCGTCGGCGAAAAAGTGTATGCGATCGGGAACCCCGAGGCATGGGGGATCTCCCTCGTGTCGGGCGTTGTCTCCGTGGACGCGGAGTACGTCGAGATGACCTCGATCGACGGCGCGGGGAGCGTCAATATGCTGGAGATCAGGACGGATGCCGCTGTCAACCACGGGAACTCGGGCGGCGGCCTGTTCAATGGGGCGGGCGAGCTCGTCGGCATCGTCAATGCACGCAGTGAACTCGAGGGCGTAGAGGGCATCGGGTATGCCATCCCCGCCAATACGGCGATCGCCGTAGCCAAAAACGTCATCGAGAACGGGGGGACGCTCCGCAGCGCAAAGCTCGGCATCACCGTGCAGACGACGGACAGCAGGTCGGTCTATGACGAGACGAGCGGGAAGACATTCCTCAGCGAGACGATCACGATCAAGGAAGTGACGGCGGGCGGCGCGGCGTATTCGGCGCGGCTGGATGTGGGAGACACCCTCATCAGCATGACTCTGAACGGCAAGAAGACGTCGCTCACCAGAAGACATAAGGTCTCCTGCGTGCTTCTCGGCGTGAGGAAGGGGGATACGCTCACCGTTGAGGTCTCCCGCGGGGGCGTATTGATGAGCTTCAGGGTCGTATTTAATCAAGACAGTTATTTTTCTGAAAAATGAGTGCGTAAATTTTGGCAGAATAGCTTGACAGGAGAGAAAAAATTTGATATACTCTCCATGATGCAGGAATCGCCTAGCGGTATGGCGTCAGCTTCCCAAGCTGATTCCGGCGGGTTCGACTCCCGTTTCCTGCTCCAAAAACAGACGGCGCCCACACGGCGCCGTCTGTTTATATATGACCGCTGGACGGACTTCGTTCTTCGGGATCCTTACTTCGTCGCGAACGCTCCTCGTGCCGCGCTTAGAGCAATAGAACGCGCGCGGGGGAGTTTTTTTCGGACTCCGTTTAAGGGGATCCTTCGACACGCCGCCTGCGGCGGCGGCTCAGGATGACCGTAAAAAGAGTGACAGGATGACGCGGAGGGGTGGGGGAGGTCCTTCGGTCGCTACGCTCCCTACTTCGTCGTTTCGCTCCTCGTGCCGCGCTTAGAGTAATAGAACGCGCGCGGGGAGGTCCTTCGACTCCGCGCTTCGCGCTCCGCTCAGGATGACGCGAAAGCGACGCGCGGCTCTGGATGACCGCGGAAGAAGGGGAGGATGTCCGCGGGGTGATTTTTCGGCGATCCAATGAAAAATGCTTTCCCACATTTCCTTCGTTTCCCGCAAATATAAGGAAAAAAATTTACATAGAGTTTACGATATTTCAAGCCCTCACGATATATTCGTCGGGGTTTTTCTCTTCGGGGGTGAGGGGGATGTCGGGCGCGAGGCGGCGAAGGCAATACTTATAATAAACTTCCTTCCCCGCGGGCCGCAGAAGAGCAATGCAATCCATGAGATACTTCCGCCAGTTCTGCCACTTGTCCGCGTCCTTATAGTGATTGATCTTGCCGATCTTATAGTGATCGACGCTGTCCTCTTCAAGCGTCCTCTCGATGAGTTTCAAACTCTCCTTGGGCTCGATGGTAGGCTCGAAGCTGGCGAACGTCTTAATGCCGTTTTCATGCAGAATTTTTAAGGTTTCGAGGCGCTCGGCGGGGGAACTTGCATACGGTTCCCACGCTCTGCTCTTTGTTTCATCCAAAAAGGTCAGCGTCGTCCCCACGGCAATTCTGCCCTCAAACGTCTTGAAGACATCAAGGTCGCGGAGCATCTTTTCTCCGCCCTTGGAGAGCACTGCAACGGGGGCATGGTAGGCGCTCAAAAGTTCCAGCGC
Source organism: uncultured Clostridia bacterium (assembly GCA_947624805.1). Taxonomy (GTDB): domain Bacteria; phylum Bacillota; class Clostridia; order Christensenellales; family Borkfalkiaceae; genus Gallimonas. Next base: position 19,779 of record CANQLW010000018.1, read on the forward strand.
CGCCCGCGTCGTAGCGCTGTCGTCCGTGTTGTCACAATAGACGTCTCCGATAAAGGAGAGAAGGATCTGCTCATGGTAGACGTTCTTTTGAAGCTCCCTTTCGAGGAGTTTCAGAACGTCTTTGCGGGGAGCAGGCTTGCCGAAATAGGCATCCTCCGCCCGTTGCAGCGTGTGCGGGGCGTAGCAGTATTTGCAGTGATGGCTGCATCCGATATAGAGATTTAAGGCATACGGGCTGTACTCCCGCGCCATGCCCGTGGGCTTGTAAATGACACTCATAACTTAACAATCGTATTCGATTTTTTCGATTTCTCCCCAAAGATTCTTGAGAAGCACGCCGCCGATGTTTGCTTTTTCGCCGAATTCCTCAATGCTGCTATATTCCTGAAATCCTTCTTCGTTGTCCCATAGATAGAAATCGTAGACGTCGTAATCTTTCATGGCGCCGTATTTCTTTCCCTGATACCAAAGTGCCATTTCGAATCCGCGGGACAGAATGTCGAGGAAGATCTCAAAGGTCGGCAGGAGTTTTCTCCCCTCGCGGTAGGCTTTTTTTTGCATCCTCGAGGGACAGAAAATTCGGATAGTTCGCTTTCTTTGTGAATTCGGGTTTGTCGTTCACCCAGCCGCAGTTTTTGCACTTGCCGTTGCCGAACTGATCGATCTTGATCGGCTTCCCGCAGACATCACAGGCCTTTGTCATTGTTTTCTTATAGGGGGCCATGTCTTACTCCATATAATCGACCGTCGATATTTCTCCCCAACAAACGGATAGCGGGATATCGTCAATGGAAGCTCCGTTTGCGAACTCATCTACGGAATCGAATATTTGAAACGATTCGGTACCGATACGAAGCAATCGCCAACGGTCATCTTTATCGAGTAAAACTTCATATTTACGACCATGAAGCAAGAAATCAAATTCGAAACCTCGGCGCATCATATCAAGCAGTTCCACAAAGTCCGGAAGCAGTTTCTTCCCTTCATGCCATAATAATTTCGCACGATTCAAAGAAACGAGATTGTTGGAGTTTTTACAATTCGGATATTCACGTTGATGGGGATCGTCTATCCAACCGCAGGTTTTACAGCGTCCGCCGCCATATTCCGGGGTCTTAACAATGTTTCCGCATACATCGCAAGATTTTTCAATGATTTTTTTCATACTTACTCCTTTTGGGATTTTCGGGATCGGACCAATCCCACGTATGTTTGTGCGGGAACTCATGGTCGCCGCCGTGAGAATAGTCTATATCCCACTTGGCGCGTCCGTCCGCTCCATAGTAACGCTCCATATGCTTTTTACCGTTTATATATTGGATTACGCGGGAGTTCGGAACTCCCGTGTTGGAAATGGTATGTGCAGTTGTCCTTGTTGTTCCGCCGCTGAAATTTCCTCTTCCGCCCATAAGTTACACCTCACATCCTTCGCGGTGATTATAGGGGATAGCGATCACATTGCCTTGCATTTCTGGGAACGGCTTTCCGTAACATATTATAGCACGCGGCTTGATTTTTAGCAAGAGGATTGTTATTGTACACAATCCAGTCAATCATTGCAACCGAGGCTCTCAGGCGATCCAAAAATACACGGACAATAGACTCTTGGCGAATGGAAAACAATGCGGGCATTCTCAACGTGAAATTTATATTTTTATTCGATCTGTTTTGCTTGGACAAAATGAAAACCGGCGGGAGCAGTTTGCTTCCGCCTGTCATTCTATTTTGGATTTTTGAAGTCTTCGTTACCGCTGCATCATCGATTTTGGACGATTCATCGGAAAGGTTTCCCCAAATTTCCTTGATTGAATCAACTTTATCGTCATCGTGCGGGACGGCTCTATGTGCGGGTATAAAATGTCGTCCTGCCCGTGCCGTGCATGGCAATCTCGCCGCTCTCCGTAAGCAATTTCAAGGACTTTTCAACGGAGCTTTTACTCAGCGAGGGGCACAGTTCGATGATATCGGACTTTCGGAATTTTCCGACCTTTTGCTTGACGGCGTGGCGTACCATGTCCAAGGCAGAGGTGTTCTCCGATACGATCTTGACCCGCTCTTCAAAGTCCTGATATGCGGAAAGGATCGTCATCAAAAGGTACTTGACGAAGGGCGTCGCGTCCTCGTTTCCCTCGTGCCAGCCCATCCCGCTCGCCGCGAGCGCGTCGTAATACAAATCTTTGTATTTGGCGATCTTCGCCTCCAAAGAGATATATTTCCCCACAAAAAAGCCGCAACGATATAAAAGCAACGTGGTGAGCAGCCGGGACATTCTTCCGTTCCCGTCGAGGAAGGGGTGGATGCACAGAAAATCGTGAACGAAGATCGGGATGAGGATAAGCGGATCGACTTCACCATAGGCGATCGCCTCGTTGAACGACGTGCAGATTTCCTCGATCGCTCTCGGGGTTTCATGGGGCGGAAGCGGCGTGAAGAGCGTGACGAAATGACCGTCCGCGTCCGTCGCCGAGATATAGTTCTGCACACGCTTGAACTTCCCGCCGATCCCCACGTTCTTGGTGTTGTGCGCGTAGAGGATTTGGTTAAGTTGAAGGATATAGTTCGGCGTGAGCGGAATATACTCATAGCTTTCGTGGATCAGGTTCAGGACATCACGATATCCCGCGATCTCTTCTTCGTCGCGGTTTTTGGGCGTTGTCTTTTCCTCTACAAGTTGTTTGAGCCGTGTGTTCGTCGTGCGGATGCCCTCAATGGCGTTGGACGCTTCCGTACTCTGAATTTTTGCGATCTCCACGAGCTTTTTGAGTTCCTCGGGCTTCTGCTCTAAATAGCTCTCCTGCCTGCCCTGCATCAGGCGAATTTGGGAGATATAGCCCACGATCTCCGAACTCCACAAGGCATCTTTGAATTTCCGATAATCGAACTTGCGCATAATTTTCTCCTTATCGCGTAAATTATAGCCGATTTTACGCGAAAAGTCAAGGGGTTGGGAGCAACATAACTCTCTCGAAAACCGTAAAAAGGGGGATTCTTTTGCGTAATGTTTTACGAGTTCTTATAGAGGCTCTTATATTTTTTCAGAGCAAAGTAATAATAGTTTCGCATAAAGACGCCGAGTTTTTTCGGGGAAAGAATCAGCGCGCTGTCGCCGAACCGTTCAAAGTAATACAGAAGTTGATTTGCAGAGCAATCGAACGTGTAGATATCTCCTTCGATGCTGACGGGCGTAGGGCGATAGAGATAGATTTTCTGAAAGAGTTTCTTTCCTTTCTCGTTGAGTTGTACCCTGATCGGCTCATCATCTGTATTGTACATCGGATATTGCGCACCGCAGGCGATCTGACGATCGAACAGGGCGGCGTTCTCCGCGGGAATTTCCGCTTTTTCCGAAAGGAGTGATACCGAGCGCAGAGAGGCAAGCCGCACGGTGAAGTTTTTCTTTTCACGGAAAAACAGGACGTAGTTGAACAGCTCGTCTTTTGCAGGACTTACGGAGTATAGATTTGCGCCTTTCATCACCTCTCCCGATTTGAGGACAAGGCATACCTGCACATTTCTTTTGATCGCTTTCTGCAAAAGCGCAAAATTCTCCGCGTAAATGATCTTTTCCCGTTCGTTTTTTGTCTTTTGGGAGTACGCCAAAAATATTCTCCGATAGAACGAGGAGAGAGACTCGCTCTTCAAAATGACGTTTTCTATGTAGGAAACAGCTTTTTCGGATATCTTCGTCGGCTTGAATGAGAAGGTGGCGGTATCCTTTTTCCCGTCGGTTTGCGCGGAACGCTTTGCAAATACTTTCACGATATCCTGAAAAACCTTTTCCTTGTAGTAATCGGGAATCATGGAAATTGCGTCTTTGATGTCATCGTACAAATTTTCCTCGTTCGCCGAGAACGATTCGTAAAAGTTTGCAATCAGTGTGTTGATAAAGGCATTGAAGTTTTGTGCGCCGCTTTCCTTTACTACCCTGAAATCCAGACAGTCTTTTTTCAAAAGTTCCAGAGTCGCTTTCGGTAAACTGATTTTAATTTTTTCATCCATGGGAGACCTCGCTTGATCATTGTACCCAAAAAGGGGGCAAAAATCAAGCAATTTTTATCATACGTTATCCCTTAAAAGGGGGCAATTTTTTCTTCGTTATTGCGGTCATATCATTTCACTGCAATTGGTTTATAATGGAAGAAAACCAAGGAGGTAAAACGGCATGAACTACACATTCGAGAGCATTGCAGGGTACGAGCAAGAGAAAGAGGAGTTGAAGCGGCTATGTGAAATTTTCAGTCATCGTGAAAAGTATGCGGCGAAGGGCGCCAAGTTGCCGAAGGGGATCGTGTTCTATGGCGGGACGGGCACGGGCAAGACGCTGTTTGCGAAAGTCATGGCGAGCGTATGCGGGTTGGAAGTATTCAAGATCGATCTCGGCGACGTGGAGGATGAAGTTACGATTTGCAGACGCATCCGAAAGGAATTTACAAAGGCTTCAAAGCGCAAAGATCCCACAATGGTCTTTTTCGATGAGGTCGATAAGGTGCTCCCCGATCGGCATGAGGAGTATGTGACCGATCGCTCCAAAACCATCCTTGCGCAGCTGCTTACACTGATTGACGGCATGGACAGCGCGGGAAACATCGTGTTTATTGCGACGTGCAATCATTATGACGCGTTGCCGGAGACCCTCACGCGGCCGGGAAGGATCGATAAGAAAATCCGGATCGGGAATCCGACGCTCTCTTCACGGGAGGCAATTTTGAAGATGTATGCGGATCGGTCTTCCTGTCAATTTGCATTGGCAATGGAGGAGATCGCAAAACTCACAAACGGATTTTCATGTGCGGGACTCGAAACACTTGTCAATAAATGTATTCTGCAATCGGACGAGAACGGTTTCGTGAGCGAACAGCTCATTCATGACCGTATTTCGGAAATTAAAGCCGAGGATATCCCGCGTGCACGCTCTGCCATGGACGATGCGGTTCACGCTTGCAGGAACATCGGCGCGTTCGTTGTGGCAAGGACGATGAATGACGGAGGATATGTTTTGAATCTGGAACGTGATTCGGTGGGAAACGATTTCTTCAACGGGTTATTTTCCGACTTCGATTCGGACTATGAAAGAGGAGATGACGACGATGACTATGATTATGATGACTACGACGAAGATGATGAAGATGATGATGAAGAAGATGCCGAAGAGGAGGATATCCCTGCGAGATTGTACTCCAAGTCGGATTTCATGAACGCGATCACCGTTCGCCTCGGAGGCTACGCGGCGGAGGAGATTGTTTTGCATAAGCTCTATGCAAATGTGAAGTATGACTTTGCTTTGGTGGACGATCTTCTCTTTGCGATGTCCGAGTGCGGTATGTTGGGACTCTCGCACCGCTTTTCGGAAAAACGAAATGAAAGAATGTACTACTCAGATGCGTGGACGGATCGTATTTACGCAAAGTTTGACGAAATCATCGAAGGATGCTATGAAAAAGCAAGGGCTATTATTGAAAAAAACGAAACTCTGATCCGGAGACTCATTCCCATTCTCGTTGAAAGACAAGTTCTTGAGAGAAAGGATTGCGAGCCGATTTTGGAGCGTTTGGGCGGCATTCGGAAGTAAATGGGGGGTACAAGATATTGAAAGGGGCAAAGATCAGGATGATAATCTTTTTTGCCCGGGAGCGGGGTGAAGGGCAGGCGGGAGCAATTTGCTCCCGCCTGTCTTTATAATTTGAAGTTTTTGAATTCTTCCATAGAAAAAGATAATCCGAACGTTTTTCGAATTACAAAAAAGTTCGGATTATCCCAATGTGGCTGAGCACCGTGTGCGTAAGTTGAAATTGATACAGACAGTGAGGAGAGCTTTCCCCGCTGTTTTTGCTTGACTTTGAATTTTTCTTTAACTGTCCCTATTGAGAGCGTGACGTGTGCCTGTCTTGAACAGGTGAGAGAAACTTCGCGCAAGTGATTGCAAATATCGACATTTTTTGGTATAATGGAAAAAATTCGAGGGACATCATGGAAGATACAAATT
>CANQLW010000019.1 GCA_947624805.1 uncultured Clostridia bacterium
GCTCATGCGCTTCTTCGGGATTGCGGCCGTCGGGGGGAGCCGCGTGCCGTTCGCAGGCGTTGCAGGCGACCAGCAGTCCGCGCTCATCGGCCAGGCGGCATATCCAGAGGGCGAGGGGAAGATCACCTACGGTACGGGGCTCTTTCTCCTCTTTTCGACGGGGGAGAAGTGTATCGCATCCAAGAATGGCCTGCTCACGACGATCGCCTTTGGGGTCGGCGGGAAGATCTCCTACGCCCTCGAGGGGAGCGTGTTCCATGCAGGCTCCTCCGTCCAATGGCTGCGCGACGGGCTGGAGATCCTCTCCACTTCCGCCGAGAGCGAGCGGCTCGCCCTCTCCGTCCCCGACGCGGGCGGCGTGAGCTTTGTACCCGCCTTTACGGGACTCGGGGCGCCGCACTGGGACAGCGAGGCACGGGGAATGCTCTGCGGGATCACGCGGGGCACGACGCGGGCGCACATCGTACGCGCTGTCCTCGAGAGCATCGCCTGCGGCGCACGGGAGCTCCTCGATTGCATGATGCAGGACAGCGGGATCCTTCTCAAAGAGATCAAATGCGACGGCGGCGCCTCACAGAACAATTTCCTCATGCAGTTTCAGGCCGACGTGCTTGAGGCAAACGTCAACCGTCCCAAGGAGAGGGAGAGCACAGCGCTGGGTGCGGCATACCTCTGTGCCGTCTCTCAGGGACTCATGTCGTTCGGGGAGATCTCGAGAAGAAGGGTGTGCGAAAAGGTCTTCGTACCCCACGGGACAGAGAAAGCAAGAGCGGTGTACAGGAACTACTGTAACGCCGAAAAGAGGGCGCTCCTCCGCTTCGATTCTTAAAATTTCGCCTTTTGCGAAGTACTATGTCAGACATAATAAGCCGTTTTTGAGGAAATTTCCCCCAAAAACGGTATTTTTTTGTGCTCTTTCCGCCTCTTTCACCGATTTTGTCGCGGCGGCATACAATGCGATATGCCCGAAGAAACGGGTGCAAGGAGGTTGACCTTTGGGGAAATATTTCGGTACGGACGGATTCCGCGGAAGGGCGAACGAGACGCTCACGGCGATCCATGCCTTTCGGGTCGGGCGGTTTTTGGGCAGATATTTTTCCCGCGGAAAGCGGGATCGGGCGAGGATCCTCGTGGGCAAGGACACCCGTCTTTCTTCCTATATGTTCGAATACGCCCTGACGGCGGGGGCGACGGCATCGGGCGCCGACGTCTACCTGCTCCATGTGACGACGACGCCATCCGTCTCCTATCTGACCCGTACGGAGGGATTCGACTGCGGCGTCATGATCTCGGCGAGCCACAACCCTTACACCGACAACGGCATCAAGCTCTTCAATGCGAGCGGCGAAAAGCTCGAGGAGAGCATTCTCAGCCGCATGGAAGCGTACATCGACGGCGGTTCGATCCCGCTTGCAACGGGGGAACAGATCGGTCGGACGGTGGATTTCGTCGCGGGGAGAAACAGGTATCTCGCATACCTTCTCACCCTGTCCCGTGCCTCCTTCCGCGGGATGAGAGTAGGGCTCGATTGCGCCAACGGCAGCGCGTGGCAGATCTCAAAGGCGGTCTTTGACGCCCTCGGCGCCCGTGTCATCGCGATCGGCGCCGAGCCGAACGGCATGAATATCAATTCAGAGTGCGGTTCCACCCACATCAACGCCCTGAAAGCGCTCGTCATGGAACGCGGGCTCGACGTCGGATTCGCCTTTGACGGGGATGCCGACCGCTGTATCTGCGTGGATGAACGCGGGGATGAGGTGGACGGCGACGGGATCCTCTACCTGAGTGCAAAAGCCATGAAAAACCGTGGCGAACTCGACGGAAACGGCGTCGTTGCGACGGTCATGAGCAATCTCGGGCTCGAGGAGAGCCTGTTGCGCGAGGGGATTCGCCTCACGCGCTGCGAAGTGGGCGACAAGTGCGTCCATGACGCCATGGTCGCGGGCGGGTATATGCTCGGCGGGGAGCAGTCGGGGCACATCATATTCCGTAAAGTCGCCGCGACGGGCGACGGGATCCTGACCGCCCTCAAAGTCATGGAGACCATGCTCGAAAACAAATGCCCGCTCTCCTGCCTTACCGAGGGCTTCAAAAAACTTCCCCAGCACGTCAAAAGCGTCAAAGTGAAGGATAAAGAGGGGGTTTTAGGCCGTGAGACTGTGCAAAATGCCTTGGTAGAGGCAGAAAAACTGCTCTTCGGCGGCAGGATCCTGCTGCGCGCTTCGGGGACGGAGCCCGTCGTGCGCATTCTCGCCGAAGCAACGGACGAAGCCGCCTGCCTCGAAGCGGTCGCCCTCGTCGAACGTGCCGTCCGCGGCGCATCGGAGGAGATCTGATGTGCGGCATCGTCGGTTACGTCGGAAGAAAACAGGCGGCGCCCGTACTCATTGACGGGCTGTACCGCCTCGAGTACCGCGGTTACGACTCCGTAGGCATCGCGGTCATGGACGGAAAACAGATTGAGATCGTCCGAAAGGTCGGTCGGGTCAAGGAGATCGAGCCCGCGCGGGGGACGTTCGGCTGTATCGGCATCGGGCATACCCGCTGGGCGACGCACGGCGGCGTTACAGAACAAAATGCCCATCCGCACAGGCACAAAAATATCGTCCTCGTCCACAACGGGATCGTCGAAAACGCCTTTTCGCTGCGGGAGGAATGTAGCGCGAAGGGGGAGAGCTTCTGCTCCGAGACGGACAGTGAAGTCATCGCCCACCTCATCGCCGATGCCTATCGCGGCGATCTCCTCAAAGCGGTCTTCGAGGCCTGCAGACGGCTCGTCGGTTCGTACGCCTTGGCGGTCCTCTGCACGGATGAGCCCGATACGATCGTCTGCGCCCGCATGAAGAGCCCGCTCATCGTCGGCAGGGCAAAGGAGGGGCTCGTCGTCGCGAGCGATATCCCCGCAGTTGCCGAGGAGGGGGCTCAGCTTTACTCCCTTTCCGACGGAGAATTTTGTGTATTGAAGGGGGAGGAACTGACTTTCTTCGATACAACTTTGGGGGAGATCGAAAAGGACGCCATCGATTTCGACCTCTCCGACGACCTGCCCGACCGCAAGGGGTATCATCATTATATGCGCAAAGAAATCGACGAGATCCCCAAGGTTTTGTCCCTTTCCCAAGCGAAAATCACGGAAAACTCTTGTTTTTCGTCCTTTTACAGAGTACTATGTCAGACAGAGTATATCCAAATTGTCGCCTGCGGGACCGCTTATCACAGCGGATTGTGCGCAAAGGAGGCGATCGAGCGCATCTGCCGCATCCCCGTCGATGTGTTTGTCGCGAGTGAGTACCGCTACTGCGATCCCATCATTCCGAAGGGAACCCTCCTCATCGCCGTCAGCCAGAGCGGGGAGACTGCCGATACGCTTGCCGCCGTCCGCCTTGCCAAGGAGAGGGGCGCCTACATTGCCGCAGTCACCAACGTGACCTATTCCTCTCTCACGCGTCTCGCGCGGACGGTCCTCTATACGCGGGCGGGAAGGGAGATCGCCGTCGCGGCGACCAAGAGCTTCAACGCCCAGCTCATCACCCTATATTCTGTCTGTTGTGCCCTCGCGGAGATCCGCGGGAAGACGGCGCCCCCCGTCGGCGGGCTTGCCGCAATGGCGGAGAGCACGATTGTCACCGGCGAGCAGGTCAGGAGCTGGACGCCGCATTTCGTCGGGGCGTCGAGCGCATATTTCATCGGGAGAGGGGCGGACAGATACGCCGCGATGGAGGGGAGCCTCAAACTCAAAGAGATCTCCTATCTTCCGAGCGAGGGATATGCCGCGGGGGAACTCAAACACGGGACGCTCGCCCTCATCGAAAAGGGGACGCCCGTCGTCGCTGTCATCACCCGCCGCGACATCGCCGAAAAGACGATGAGCGCCGTCCATGAGGCGTATGCAAGGGGCGCGAGCGTCTTCCTCGTGACCTGTTTTGAGGAATTTTGCCGCTCGCCCGAGATCGTCTCCTCCGTCGTGATCCCCGAGTGCCCGCCCGAGTATTCGCCCATCCTCTCCGTGATCCCCCTGCAGATGCTCGCCTATTACGTCTCCGTCGCCTGCGGGCACGACCCCGACAAGCCACGGAACCTCGCCAAGAGCGTCACGGTCGAATAGATCCTGCCTTGAAGATCGGGAGGGGATCGCAAAAAAATTTGATAGGGATCCGTCTTTCGGCGCATCAAAAAAACAGCGGGGAAATTTTTCCTCGCTGTTTGCAGATGATGCTTTAAGCTCTGATCCCGCTCAGTCCATGTAGGATTGAAAGCTGTTTATGAGCTGTATTTTGACGGCTTCTTTGAGGGCGGCGGTGACATCGAACGCGCCGTCGATCTTTGCCGTCTCTTTGGAGTAATCTCCCGTTTCAAAGGCAAGATCATAGGCGGAACGGAAACTTTTATAGTAATTGAGCTCTGCGCTGAAAAAGGGGTCGGGCTGGATGAACATACTGTTATACGCCCTGATAATGCCCGAGATCGGGACGCCGTAAGCGTTCTCGTCCAATGCCGCCCAGTTGTCGCATTGATACTTCCATGTCTTTTGGAACTTCGCTTTGACTTCCCTTAAAGCGCGCTCTTCCGCCTCGCTGATAGGTTTGAAGTCCTGCATATAGCCTGTATTATTTTCGACCTGTGCGAGATTGCTCATGCCGGAGAGGACGACGAGCGCGCCCTCGCGCGAGGCGGCAAATCGTATCGCAAAGCTCGCGGGAGAGGCGTCGGGGTCAATGTCGCGCAGGATATGCTCCGCGCCCTTCGGCACACGGGCAAGCGCGCCGCCCTTGACGGGTTCCATGACGATGACTTGTTTCCCGTGTTTGCGGATTACCTCGTAGCACTTTTTCGATTGAATGAACGGCTCTTCCCAATCGTAATAGTTCAATACGATCTGTACGGCGTCCACCTCGGGGTGTTCGGTGAGGATCTGATCGAGGTGCTCGGCGTCGTCGTGGTAGGAAAATGCGATGTGGCGGATCTTTCCCTCTTCTTTCCACTTTTTCATGTGCTCGAACAGGTGGCAGGCGTTCACTTCATTGGGATAGAGATAGCGGTTGAGATTGTGTAAGAGATAGTAGTCAAAGTATTCCACCCCGCACTTTTCAAGCTGTTCACGGAAAATTGCTTCCACTTTATCTTCCGAAGGCATTTGGAAGGTGGGGAACTTTGATACAAGCAGAAAGCTGTCCCTCGGATGACGCTTTACGAGGGCTTCGCGGATGGCAGTCTCGGACGTGCCGTTGTGGTAAACGTAGGACGTATCGAAGTAGGTAAATCCCCTTTCAAGGAAGAGGTCTACCATTTTTTTGAATTGTTCCATGTCGATGTCGGTGCCGTTTTCGCTCTTCAGCGGCAAACGCATGAGTCCGAATCCTAATTTTTTAACTTCACTCATCGTAATGATCTCCTTTTAAGTATGGTTTCATCATGGCTGGCAAAAACATCGTGCAAAACGTTTTTGTGCGCTCCTCAAAGCTGTACGCGCCGCCCGACATATCCCAGCAGAGCATTTCACCGTAAATGATGTCCGTAAGCGCGGCGGCGAGCGCGTCAATCGGCGTATCGTCTTTGAGCTCGCCTCGTTCCACGCCCTTTTGCAGCATTCCCTTCATGGATTCGTTGTCCATGCGGAGTTTTTCCCTGTCGTAGGGGCTGCCCACGAGATCGGGGTCCACGGTATTGCGTACCCACTCCTGGCAGAGTTTGAGCCCGTCCCGTTCGATATGTCCCGAAAACGTTACCATGTAAAACGCCAGCCGATCCATAAATTGTCCGTCGTAGCTCTGCGCTTCCTCGTAGATCTCACGGAACATATCGTCGCTGATCGCAAATACGATATCCTCTTTGCGCTTGAAATAGGTATAAAACGTCCCGTTCGCAACGCCGCACGCCTTTGTGATCTCTTCGACCGAGGTATTGACAAGTCCCTTCTCGCGGATGATCCGCTTTGCCGTCTCCAGAAGTTTCCTTTTCGTTTCTAAGGCGGAAAGTTTTCTGTTCGTCATTTTTTCAGACATACGTCCTCCATTTTTCTACGCCTTTTTCAGCTCTGCGGCTTTCTTGGCGAGCGCAGTGTATGCCGCGGACGGTTCATCGATCGTGAGAATTGTCTGCTCCATGGGGCAGAGTCCCGTCCCTTCACGATTGATAATTTTGGGCGTCAGCGTGGCGTATTCTGCATATATCCCGTATTTTCGGAGCACGGCAAGGCCGCTTTCCGAGAGCACTTCGGCAAATACGCCCTTTACGCCCATAAAAACATATAACATGGCGGCGGCTTTGCCTACGATCCTGTCTGCGGCGCAGGCGCCGTGCAGGTCTTCTCCCTGTTCGATCCAGTCCAGAAGGGGACGGATGCCCCGTAATTTGCTGGTAAGGATTCGGCTGTCCTTTTGCACAATGCACGTCAGATTTTCGTCTTCCAGCCGCCCGCGCAGAAGGACGAGCGTTGTCGATATTTCACTCATGTGATTCCTTGTCCTTTATGAGAAGAAGACGCAGTCCCATCACGAGGAAGGGTACGATCACGGCTTGCAGGATCATACCCAAAAGTCCCGTCCGGATCTGCGACCAGACCGTAGCCGCCGAGAGGGGAGAGACGCTCTGGAACATGGCGGCGATCATGAGGAATACGAGCCTGCCTGCGACCGCGGCAAGGAGTACCGCTGGGAACGCCATCCAGCCGTTTTTGGCGATCCTTTGCGAAAAGAGCCCCGAAATCGCCCCGAAGACTGCAAGTTCGACGATCATGTACGGCAGACGAACCAAAGCGGGCATGGGGTTGCCGGCAAGCGCAGTGATCGCAAAACTGACGATGGGGGAGAGGATCCCCACGCCCAAACCCCATATGGAGCCGAGAAGGCACCCGCCGAGAAGAATGGGAAGATACATGGGCAGCCACTGAACCCCGCCGGGTGCGCCGAGGGCGAGATGCACGAGCTGCGGAAGAACTACCGCAAGCGCGATAATTCCAACCGAAATCAGCGTTTTTACCGTGATTTTCACGCGGAGCGCCGCATTGTGATGAGTTAGAACCTGTTCAATCATTGTATATTACCTCCAATTTTTATTTTACATTTTTCGGATATCGTTTTATAGACACATTCTGAAAATCACTTCCACATCCTTGGGTGTAAGCGGCTTGAATCCTTGCAATGTGCCGCCGCCGTAGACGGGAAGCACTCTGTGTCCGTACTTTTTGAGTTCCTCCCCGAGATGCTGCAACTGGTCTTTCCCGAAATAAACCTTTGTGGTGTTCTGAAAAACAAAATCGTTCATGTTACAGTCTCCTTGTCGATTCTTCTGTTTCATGATACCACATTCGTTGAATGGAAGTCAATGATTTTCAATCAACCATGTAAAAAATTTTTCAATCACCACAAGATAAGCGGTCCGACCGACCGTCAGACCGCTTTCTGAATTTTTCAACACCCCTGCGGGGGGCTATTTTTATTGTATGTTACCCGATCCTGCGGAATTTGGGATGATAGTCGAGAATCTTTTCGATCTCGCCGAGGGCGTCGTCGGGGATCGTGAACCCGCTCGCTCCGACATTTTTCTCAAGCTGAGAGGGCCTGCTCGCCCCCGTGATGACCGAGGAGATCTGTCCGAGCCGCAGAATCCATGCGAGCGCGAGCGCCGAGAGGGGCACGCCGAGCCCGTCCGCGACCTTGAGGAGCTGTTCGACTTTGTCGAGGTTTTCCTCCGTGAGAAGGTTGTTGATCTGCTTGTCTGCCTGCCATGTGGCACGGGAACCCTCGGGGATCGGCATTCCTTTGCGGTATTTCCCTGTGAGCAGTCCCTGTGAAAGGGGCGAAAAGGGGGTGATTCCCACGCCGAAGCGTTCGCAGATGTCCACGATTTCATCCTCGATGAACCTGTCCATCATGTTGTATTGGGGCTGATAGACGGTGAGGGGGCGATTGCCGTCCCGCTGTGCCGTCAGGATCGCCTCCGTCAATTGGGCGGCCGTCCATTCCGAGACGCCATAGTAGAGGATCTTACCCTCCCTGACGAGGTCGGAGAGGACCTCGACCGTCTCTGCGATCGGGGTCGTGGGGTCGAAGCGGTGGCAGAAATACAGGTCGAGATAGTCGAGTTTCATGTTTTTCAGGGTGATCTCGAGCTGTTCCTTGATATGTTTACGGCTGCAACCCCATTCGTTCGCCCCTCTCCCCATGGGGAAGAAGACTTTGGAGGAGACGACATACTCTCCCCGTCTGTGCTTTGAGAGCGCTCTCCCGAGGAAGCGCTCCGCCTCGCCGCCCGAGTAGGCGTCGGCGCAGTCGAAAAAATTCACGCCGAGATCGAACGCCTTGTCTACGATCGTCTCTGCATTTGCGACCGCCTCTGCGTCCGAGAGGTTTGTGACCCAGCTCCCGAGCGCGACCTCGGAGAGTTTGAGCCCCGTGTTTCCCATGTTTCTGTATTTCATAATTTCACCTCATTCAGGGATTTATTGTTTTCGTCCTTCCTGTATGACCATTTCATGAGAATGGGGGTGAGGATGGAGGAGAGCAGGATGACGACGATGACAAAGGGGTAGATCTTTGCATCGACGAGTCCCGCCGAGACGCCGCGCTCCGTACAGATGAGCACGACCTCGGCCCGTACCATCATGCCGATGCCGACGCGGAAGCTGTCACGGAAGGAGAATTTACAGAGCTTTGCCCCGACGCCGCAGCCGAGGAGCTTCCCGAGCAGTCCCGCGATGACGAACACCGCCCCGAAGCCGAGGAATTTCAGGCTGATCGAGGCAAAATATTCGATGTTGTTCATGCCGATAAAGGCAAAGAAGATGGGGGAGAAGATGAGATATCCCATCTCATCCACCTTGCTCTCGACATAGGGCGTTTCGGAGAGCGTTCCGCCGAGCAGGAGCCCTGCAAGATACGCCCCCGTGATGTCTGCGACCCCGAACAGCTTCTCCGCACAGTAGGCATAGAGAAAACAGGCGGCAAGCGAAATGATGGGGACCCTTCTGTTATGGGGCGCCTTCCGTTCCATGAGGTCAAAGAGTTTTCTGAGCCCCACGCCGACGGCGACCGCCGCGATGAAGAAGAGAGCGATCTTGATGACGACGAGCCCCGCGTTGGGCGCAAACCAGTTCCAGCCGCCGCTCCCGCTTCCCCCCGAGAACCCCGTGAGGACGGAGAGGATGATGATGCCGATGACGTCGTCGATGACGGCCGCCGCAACGATCGAAGTGCCGACGGCGGTATTGAGCTTGCCGAGCTCTTTGAGGACTGCGACGGTGACCGAGACCGAAGTTGCCGTCAGGATCGCCCCGTAGAAGAGATTGGAGAGGATCCCCGCCTCGGGCAGGAAGAGATAGGCGACGAGGGTGCCGAGCCCCATGGGGACGATGACGCCGAAGGAGGTGATGACGATCGAGGCGACGCCCGTCTGCCTGAGTTTTTTGAGATCTGTCCCGAGCCCCGCCGAGAACATGATGAGCACGACGCCGATCTTGCTCATGACGGAGAGGACATAGGTCACATCCGACCCGAAAAAGGCTCTCTGCAGGGGATCCCACGGGATATAGCGGAGAAGGCCGATGAGGATGCCTGCGACGAGCATTCCGAGCACGGCGGGCATTCCGCATTTATGTGCGCCGAGTCCCATGAGCTTGGAGAGCAGCAGGATGACGGCGAGGGGGAGTAAAATTTCAAACGTTTCCATAGTGTGCCTTGTGCGTGCCTGTTCGGCAACCTTATCTATTATAATCTTTTTGCCCCGAAAAGCAACTTTTTGACGCCGCTTTTCGGGCGAAATTCCTTTTTCCTGTTGCTATTTTTCTTTTCTTATGGTATAATATGAAAATGCTGACGGCAAACGGACCCGTTCCAAAGGAACGGGCAAGACAAATGAATCCCGTCGTTCTCGCCTTTGTCGGGGACGCCGTCTATACCCTCCTCGTGCGGGAGGAGCTGGCGCTCTCCTCGGGGGAGAAGACGGGAATGCTCAACAAACGGGCGTCCGAGATCGTCTCCGCCCACGGGCAGAGCGGCGCGCTCGGACGCATCCTTCCCCTGCTTACGGAGGAGGAGGCCGACATCTACCACCGCGGCAGGAACGCCAAAAAACCGACGAAGAGCAAGAACGCGAGCGTGGGGGAGTACGTCCGCTCCACGGGCTTCGAGGCCGTGATCGGCTATCTCTATCTCACGGGACAGTCTGGCCGTATCAGGGAACTTTTTATTGAGGATCATGAAGACTGAGGGCAGAAACGCCGTTTTGGAACTTCTCAAAACGGATAAAACGATCGATAAGATCTTACTCGAAAAGGGGGCGCAGGGCACGCTCGGCAAGATCTTCGCCGAGGCAAGGGCGAAGGACATCCGCGTGCAGTTCGTTCCGCGCGCCGTGCTCGACAAGGAGAGCCCCGATAAGCGGCATCAGGGCGTCATCGCCTATACGACGGATTTTGTCTATGCCGATTTCTTCGGGCTCGGCGG
This sequence comes from uncultured Clostridia bacterium, assembly GCA_947624805.1. Lineage (GTDB taxonomy): Bacteria > Bacillota > Clostridia > Christensenellales > Borkfalkiaceae > Gallimonas. The sequence goes on from CANQLW010000019.1 coordinate 10,443, forward strand.
CGGGGAGGAGAGCCTCATCGTTCTCTGCGACGGCATTGAGGACGTCCATAACCTCGGTTCCATTCTCCGTGTCGCCGAATGCGCGGGGGCGGACGGCGTCGTCATCCCCAAAGCCAAGGGGGCGAGCGTCACCGAGGCGGTCATACGCATCTCCGCGGGGGCGGCGGAGCATATCCCCGTCGCAAAGGTCCCGTCCGTCAACTATGCGATCGACGAGCTGAAAAAGCGCGGGTATTGGATCTATGCGCTCGAGGCGGGGGGAGAGAGCATCTACGAAACGGCGCTCTCGGGCAAGGTGGCCCTCGTCGTCGGGGGCGAGGACAGCGGGGTGAAGCGGCTCACGCGCGAGAAGTGCGACAAAACGCTCTCCATTCCGCTCTTCGGCAAAGTAAATTCCCTCAACGCATCCGTTGCGCTGGGGATCGCAGTATATGAGGTCGTGCGTGCAAGAATTCGGAAATGAATCGGACGAGGCGCTCGTCGAACGGGCGCAGAAGGGTGACAGGGCGGCGACGGAGGAGATCCTCCGCCGTTATAAGAATGCCGTCCGTGCCCGTGCACGCAAATTTTTCCTCGAGGGCGGCGAGACGGACGATCTCGTGCAGGAGGGGATGATCGGGCTGTATTCCGCGATCGGCTCCTACGACCCCTCCGCGGGCAAACGCTTCAAAAATTTTGCCTATCTTTGCGTCTCGCGGCGCATTTACGATGTCCTGCGCATGGCGGGAAGGCGGGTGAGCACGGAGCTCTTCGATCCCGACACCGTCGAGAGCGGGGATTCGCCCGAGGACTTCCTCCTCGACGACGAAGCGAGGACGGAGATACGGGCGAGGCTCATGAAGGAACTGAGCGATTTTGAGTTCCGCGTCATGACGATGTATCTCGACGGAATGAGCCATGCACAGATCTGCGAGGCGACGGGGAAGTCTCCGAAGAGCGTGGACAACGCCCTGACCCGCTCCAAACGCAAATTGCAGATCGCATTTTCAGACGGAAAATAATTTACGGAGGAACTTATGGCGCACGTTTCGCTGTACCGCCGCTTCCGCCCGCAGACCTTCGACGGAATGGTGCGGCAGGAGCACGTTGTACGGATCCTGAAAAATCAGATCGCCTCGGGCGCGATCGGTCATGCTTACCTCTTCTGCGGGCCCCGTGGAACGGGGAAGACGACCGTCGCCCGTATCTTTGCACGCGCCGTCAATTGCGAGCATCCCAAAGACGGCTCTCCCTGCGGGGAGTGTCCCGCCTGCCGTGCACTCGCGGGGGGTACGCTCGACGTCACCGAGATCGACGCCGCCTCCAACAACGGCGTCAATGAGATGCGGGACCTGCGCGAAAAGGTCCAGTATCCTCCCGTAACAGGGAAATACAAAGTCTTTATCATCGATGAAGTGCATATGCTGACGGACAGCGCCTTCAACGCACTCTTAAAGACACTCGAGGAGCCGCCCGCACACGCGATCTTCATCCTCGCGACGACGGAGCCCCAGAAGCTCCCCGCGACCATCCTCTCCCGCTGTATGCGGCTGGATTTCAAGCTCATCCCCGAGGAAGACCTCGAAAACCACTTAAAGCGCGTGCTCGGCGAGATCGGAAAGCCCTACGAGGAGGAAGCCGTCGCCGCAATCGCCCGTGCAGGGGCAGGGAGCGACAGGGATATGCTCTCCATTGCGGAGATGTGTATCGCCTATTCGGACAAACTCACCTATGAAGGTGTGACGGCGGTGCTCGGGGCGGCGGATTTCCATGAGACCTGCGCCCTCGTCTCCTGCCTGCTCTCCTCGGACAGCGGCGGCGCCCTCGAACGGACGGAAAAGATCTTGTCGGAGGGGAAAGCCGTCGGCATCCTCGTGAGAAATTTATTGGAACTTCTCAACCAAGTCCTCATCGCCAAGACGTGTGTAAATGCAGAAAAACTGCTCGCACTCCCCAAAGAACTCTTCTCCGAGATCCGCACCCTCTCGGACGGGGCGGACAGACAGGCGATCCTGCGTGCGACGGAGATCCTCGCAAAGGCCGAGTATGAGCTGAGAAGCACGGCCTCGCCGCGGATCTTGCTCGAAGCGGCGATCATGCGTATCTCCTGCCCCGCGCAGGACTATGAGATCGACGCGCTCATGCAGCGTGTGGAGACGCTCGAGCGGGAGATCCAAGCGCTCAGGTCGGGTATGCCCCTTCGGACGGCAATCCCCGAAGCTACGCCTTCCGCAGCACCCGTGTCTCCCGTAGTTCCCGTGCCTCCCGTAGTCCCCGCTCCCGAGAAGGAGGCGCGCGGAAAAGCAGAGCCCGAGCCCGAAGAGCCGAGCTACCTCGAGGAGGAACCCATCTTCGAGGAGGCATATTTCTCGGATCCCGACCCCATCCCCGCGGCCCCGAAAAAGCGGAAGATGCCCGCCGCGGAGCCCGTTTCGGAGCCGACTCCCTTCCCCGCCGTTGCCTCCGCGCCCGCGCCCGTTGCAAAAGCCCCCGCGGCGCAGCAAGCCGATTTCGGGGATGCACAGAGGACATTCGGACGCTTTATGAGGACGCTCCGCAAGACGAGCAGGAGCGGCGTGCTCTTTACGATGTGCTCGGATCTCGAGGCAAAATTCGAGGGGGAAACGCTCGTGCTCCTGTCGGATTCAGAGACGGTCGTCCGCTCGCTCAAACGCGAGGAGCACAGGAAGATCATGGAACAAGTCTTCGCTGAGATCGGCATTTCCTCGTTCGAAGTGCGTGCGGCGGGGGGACAGCCGCAGGGCGGCGGCATCGAAGCGCTCAAGAGAGATTTCAAAGACTATACGATCGACATCAAATAAAGGAGGGACAAGAATGGCATACGGCAGAGGCGGCAACATGGGCGGCATGGGAAATATGCAGAATCTCATGAAGCAGGCACAAAAGATGCAAGAGGAGATGCAGGAGACGGAAAAACTCCTCGATGAATGGGAGATCGTCGGCACGGCGGGCGGAGAGGCCGTCGTCGTGTATATGAATGCGAAAAAGATCATCGACGGCATCGAGATCGACGAATCGGTCATCGACCCCGAGGACGGGGAGATGCTCGAAGATCTCATCCTCGCCGCGGTCCTCGACGGCTATAAGAAGGCGGACGAGGTCTATCGGGAAAAGATGGCAAAATTCGGCGCAATGGGCGGCATGGGAGGACTTTTCTGAGGTGGAAGTCTTTATCGAACCCATCGGGCGGCTCATGAACGAGTTCGGCAAGCTCCCCGGCGTCGGCAAAAAGACGGCGCAGCGCTATGCCTACCGCGTCATCAATATGTCGGAGAGCGAAGCGCGGGCGTTTGCCGATGCGATCATCAACGTAAAACAGCGGGTGCGGTTCTGCAAGATCTGCGGGAATTTCACCGAGGACGAGGTCTGTGCGATCTGCAAACAGCGGGACAGCAGCACGATCTGCGTCGTCAAGGAGCCGAAGGACGTCATCGCCCTCGAAAAACTGCACGAGTACAAGGGCGTCTATCATGTCTTGCACGGCGTCATCGACCCGATGAACGGCGTCACGCCCAACGACATCCGTATCCGCGAGCTCCTCGCCCGTGTGCAGGAGGGGAATGTTCAGGAGGTCATCATGGCGACCAATCCTGACGTCGAGGGAGAGGCGACGGCGATGTATATCGCAAGGCTTCTGAAGCCCCTCGGCGTCAAAGTGACACGGCTGGCACGGGGGATCGCCATCGGGAGTGAACTCGAGTACACGGATGACGTCACGCTCACCCGTGCGCTCATCGAGAGAAAAGAAATATAAGAGGGAATTATGAAAATCAGTGTTTTGGGCTGCGGCAGATGGGGATCTTTTATTGCATGGTATCTTTCCCGCCTCGGCAATGAGGTATATAGCTGGGGCCCCGAGGAGGACTACTCCTATCGGGTGCTGAAGGAGACGGGGCGCAACGAATATGTCGCCCTCGACGAGAAGATCACGCTCACCTGTGACCTTCGGGAGGCGGTAGAGCGGGCGGAACTTATCGTCATCTCCATCTCCTCGCAGGGACTTCGCGGCTTTATGCAGAAAGTCACCCGCTACGATGTCTCCAAAAAGATCTTCGTGCTCTGCATGAAGGGGATCGAATCGGGCACGGGGAAACGTCTCTCCGAGATCATGGTCGAGAGCGGGATCTCCCCCGAAAAGATCGCCGTATGGGTGGGCCCCGGGCACATCCAGAGCTTTGTGCAGGGAGTGCCCAACTGCATGGTCATCGACTCCGAAAACGAGACCTTGAAGCGCAGCCTTGTCCACAGCTTCAAGAGCGATCTCATCCGCTTCTACTACGGGGAAGACCTCATCGGGACGGAGATCGGGGCGGCGGCGAAGAATGTCATGGGCATCGCCGCGGGTGCGCTCGACGTCATCTGCGTGCCGCTCAAGGGCCCGCTCATGTCCCGCGGCGCCCGTGAGGTCGCCCGTCTCATCAAGGCGATGGGGGGGAACGAGCTCTCCGCTTACGGTCTCGCCCATCTCGGCGACTACGAGACGACGCTCTTTTCTCCCTATTCCCATAACAGGATGTACGGCGAGATGCTCGCTAAGGGACAGCGGTTCGAGAAGCTCGCAGAGGGCGTCGCCACGAGCGAGGCAATGCACCATCTCGGCCTGAAATACGGCGTGGAACTTCCCATCACCGAGGCGGTCTATAATGTCTGCTATGGCAAAGGGGACGACACACAGCGTTGTCACGACGAGATCGAAAAACTCTTCGCCCGCGACACAACGTCCGAATTTTACGACTAAACATTCGAATTTAAGGGGTTTACATAGTACTATGTCAGACATAATTGCGGAAAATACCGAAAATTCCGAGCAAATTCCCACTGAAAAGCCCGTTCTCACCTCTTCCTTTCTCATCGACGGGAAGTCGCAGGCGCAGCTGTTCAAACCCATGCGGATCGGCTGTATCGTCGCCATGGCCGTCGGCATTCCGCTCGTCATTCTCTATGTCGTTCTCTCCGTTCTCAGCGAAGATGAAAACGGCAGCATCGGGATTGATGACGTTTCCCTCTTTGTCATCCTTCTCTGCGGGGCGGTCCTCTTCGCGCTGGGGCTCGTCATGTATCTGTCTGCAAAAAGGAATGCCCGCATGACGGATCGGACGGGCGGGCTCAACGACTATGAGTTCTATGAAACGTATATGATCGTCCGCAGCAGCCGCCATGGGGAGGACTTGGGCTACACGAAGAACTTTTACGCCGATCTTGTCAAGATCAGGGAAACAAAGCATTATTTTTTGCTCTATCCGACCACTGCGACCCTCTATCCCGTCGACAAAGCCGTGCTTTCGGGCGAGGAAAGGGCTGCGCTTCGGCGGGTTTTACGCCTTCAGCCGAGGTCCGATTAAAAAAATCAGAAAAAAACCGAAAAAATTTCAAATTTCGCGTGAGAATGCTTGACAAATCTTTTGATATCGTGTAAACTTGTCCTGTTGTGCACGGGGGCGTAGCTCAGTTGGTTAGAGCGCTTGCTTGACATGCAAGAGGTCACAGATTCGAGTTCTGTCGTCCCCACCATCGGACCCTGTATATTGTGCCGTAACCTTTCAGAGCGCCAATATATGGGGTTTTGTTTTGCAATTTTTTCCTTTTTTGGTAACTAATGACATTATTTTTACCTTTTATAACATTTTTTCAAGAAAAATCTCATGACATCTTGAAAAATGCTCCTCTTTCGTGCTAAAATAGATGTAAGCGTTCGGTCGGCACATACGCATGAAGGGAGGGGCGGTCCATGAAAAACGTTGTCATTATCGAAGACGAAGACGATGCCTTTCGGCTCTTGGAAGGCTTTCTTCGGAGGTTCGGCGAAGAGAATCATGAGGAGTTTCATCTCTTCCGCTTTTCAGATGCCTTCTCCTTCCTCGACGGCTACTCGGGCAATTACGATCTCATCCTCATGGACATCATGCTCCCGTCCATCAACGGTATGGAACTTGCAAAGCGCGTTCGGGAACAGGACAAGACCGTCCCGATCATCTTTGTGACCAACATGGCGCAGTTTGCCGTCAAGGGGTATGAAGTCGGCGCGAGCGATTTCATCGTCAAGCCCGTTTCCTATTATGATTTCTCCACCAAGATCAAGCGGACCTTTGAAAACTCGTCGGGGGACCCCCAGAGCAAGATCCTTCTTTCCTATAAAAAGAGTATGCTCGTCATCGACGTCTCCGACATCAAATGGCTGGAAGTCATCCTTCGTCGGCTCATCTATCATACGACGGGCGGGGATGTCGAAGTCTATGGGACGCTCACCAAGGCGATCGAGGCGCTCGAGCGCAGACATTTCATCCGCGCGAACCGTTCCGTCCTCGTCAATCCCCGTTTCATCACCTCCGTCGAGGACGACGTCGTCAAGGTAGGGGGAGATACGATCTATCTCTCGAGAAATTACAAGAAGAGTTTTTCCCAGCAGCTTTCCGAGTATTACGGAGAATGATCTATGGGCGGTCTGTCTCTGTACAAGATCATCTTTATGGTGGAACTGCTCAGCGCGGAGTTTACGTTCTGCTCCCGCCTGACGCAGAGATCCTTTTATTTGTTGAGGCTGATCGCGACGATCGCCCTCTGCCTCGGCTTTTCCATGCTCTTCCCGATCCTCTCTTACAGCGCAATCTATACCTCTTTTATGTTCTTTATGATGTTCCTCTTCACGATCGCGGGCATCGCATTTTGCTATAAGGAGCCGTGGCGGAACATCCTTTTCTGCTGTATCGCGGGGTACAGTCTGCAACATCTCGCCTATGAGGCGTATAATCTGCTCCTCGTGCTCCTCGGGATCGGCGACGTCACGATCCAGATTTACGGGAGCAACGAACTCATCAATTTCAACGCCTTCGTCATCATTTTGTATATCGCCGTCTATCTTCCGATCTACCTCGGGGGATATTTGATTTTCATGGGGAAGATCCGTGACGGACAGCTCGAACTCAAAAATATCTATCTTCTCGTGCTCGTGGCGCTCATCGTCCTCTTCGACATCGTCATGAACGCCATCATCGTCTATCATGTCTCGGATATGGCACAGGGGGAGGAGCGGTTCATGCGCGGCATGGCGGGCATATACAATATCTTCTGCTGCGGGCTCGCGCTCTTCATCCAGCTCGAACTCTCCCTGCGGCGGCACCTTGAGGACGAAGTTGACACCCTCCAGCAGCTCCGCTTTATGGAACGGCAGCAGTATGCGAGCTTGAAAGAGAACGTGGACATCATCAACATGAAATGCCACGACATCAAACATCAGCTCATCTCCATCGGTCAGGAGCGCAGCATTTCGAGCTCTTACCTCAAAGAGATGGAGCAGGTCATCAACATCTATGATTCCTCCGTCAAGACGGGGAATCCCACCCTCGACATCATCCTCACGGACAAGAGCCTGCGTTGCAGCCAGAGCGGCGTACGCTTCAGTTGCATCGCCGACGCCTCGTGGCTCTCTTTTATGGCGGAGGAGGACCTCTACTCGCTGTTCGGGAACCTTCTCGACAACGCCATCGAGTCCGTCATCCGCCTCGAAGAGGAGAAGCGCGTCATCGGCGTGCAGGTACGCAGGGAGGGGGATTCCTGCGTGATCGACGTGTACAACAGCTACAAGGGCGTCCTCATCTTCAGGGACGGGCTCCCGCTCTCCACGAAGGGGGATGACCGCTACCACGGCTTCGGCATCCGAAGCATTCAATATATTTGTACAAAGTATCAGGGGAACCTCTCCATCCACCCTCACGACGGGATCTTCGAGGTGACCATCGTCTTCCCGCTTTCCGACTGAAACAAGAAAAAAATTTCATTTTCCGACGTTTGATGTCAAGGATCTTACCTTTCGTAACACGGATCCTTGACTTTTTTCTTATTTGTGATAAATTTTGAATGCACGATAGATATTATCATTTTCATGGAAATAATTCACAAAATCTATGATATTTTCTGTGGATTTCCGAGAAAATGATAAAAAAAGGAGATAGCTGTGAAAAAGCTCAAAGTCAAAGATTACTTCTTTCTTTTCCTGATCGCCGTCATCTTGGTCGCAGTCATCATCGGCAACGTCGTCTGTTATTACCAGTCCGGCGTCATCACGACTGCGCTCTGCGGCACGGGCGTTTCCTTTGAGGGCGACGGCGTACAGGAGTCCGTTGAACAGGGCGACGCGCTCTGCCGTGAGATGGGGGAGGAGAGCATCGTGCTCCTCAAAAACAACAACACCCTTCCCCTGTACGAGGCAGATACGAGGGTGAATCTCTTCGGCTATGCCGCCTGCGACAACGGGTTTGCGCTCAGGGGGATCGGGAGCGGATCTTCGGCGATCGGCGAGGAGAGCAAGGTCACGCTCACGGATGCGTTCGACGCGGCGGGGATCTCCTATAACACGGAGATCATCGAGGCGTACGACAAGCTCGACTGGGTCAACGTGATCACCTCGAAGACGTATATTCTGCAAGAGCCGACTACGGAGTTCTATTCACAGGACATGATCAGCCGCGCGAAGAACTTTTCCAATACTGCGGTCGTCGTATTTTCGAGGATTGCGGGGGAAAATATGAACAACGAACTCCCGCGCACACAGTCTCTCCGTACGGAAAAGGGCACTTCCACGGACACGACCCGTACCAACCTTCAGCTCTCCGTCCATGAGGAGGGGCTCCTCGACCTCGTCTGCGACAACTTTACCAACGTGATCGTGCTCATCAACAGCTCGAATGCGATGCACCTCGGCGAGCTGGAGCGGGAGGAGGTGGATGCCGTCCTCTATGTCGGACTTTTGGGGCAATCGGGCGCGGCGGCGATCCCCAAGATCCTCTACGGGACCGTCAACCCCTCGGGAAAGATCACGGACACCTATGCCTATGCGCCCGAGACGGCGCCCTCTTTCAGGAATTTCTACGTGGAGGCGAGTTCCCTCCAGTACGTCGAGGACATCTATTTCGGCTACAAGTGGTTTGAGACGGCGGACGCGGAGCATTACTGGGACGACGTCGACAACGAGTACGGAAAGGGGTACGAAGGGGTCGTCCAGTATCCCTTCGGCTTCGGTTGCAGCTATACCGAGTTCGACTGGGAGGCCACGGAGTGGTCTCTCGGGGAGGGGGAGGCATTCGCCGCCGACGAGACCTTCAAAATTAAGGTCAACGTCACGAACACGGGCTCGGTTGCGGGCAAGGACGTCGTGGAAGTGTATGCGACGCCTCCCTACGAGAAGGGCGGGATCGAGAAATCCGCCGTCGTCCTCGTCGCATTTGCAAAGACCTCTCTGCTCGCCCCGGGGGAATCGGAGGAGCTTGAGCTCTCGTTCGACGCCTATGCACTCGCTTCCTACGATTGCTACGACAAGAATCTCAACGGTTATACCTGTTATGAGCTCGACGCGGGCGATTATACGATATCGCTCCGCACGGACGCCCATACCGTAAAGGACGGGCTCGCCCGTACCTATACACTCGGTGAGGAGATCCTCATCGACACGGATCCCGTCACGGGAAATGAGATCCTGAACCGTCTGACGGATGCGGACGCCTACGCGGGCGTGCCCATCGACGGGAGCACGGTCGGCGCGGAGGAGGTCTACCTGTCGCGGGCGGATTTTGCGGCGACGATGCCCACGGCGCACGCCGTTGCCCCCAAGGACCCCGCGGGAGACATCGAACGCGCGAGCAAATTCTATAACGACGTCTATAACACCGATACCATGCCGACGACGGGCGTGGACAGCGGATTGCGCCTCACGACCCATGAGGACGGCACATTTGCAAGTTACAGCGAGCTGGCGGGTTCGAGCGCCGCAAACCTCGTCGCCAATGAAGCGCTCATCGAGGATCTCACCGACTACAACAGCCCGACGTGGGGGAAATTCCTTGACCAGCTCACGGTGGATGAGATCGTAAGCCTCGTGCAGTTCGGCGGCTTCGGGACCCGCGCCGCGGCTTCCATCGGCAAGCCTGCCGTATTCGACACGGATGGCCCCGCAGGGTTCAACGACAGCGTGCTCAATCTCTACCCCTCCAATCCCGCCCATAACATCGGCTGGACGGCATACCCGAGCGAGAGCCTCATCGGCTGCAGCTGGGACACGCAGCTCCTCAAAAAGATGGGGGAAGCGATCGGGACGCAGGGCTATGTGACGGGTGTCAGCGGCTGGTATGCCCCCGGGGTGAATCTGCACCATTCCCCCTACACGGGCCGCAACTATGAATATTACAGCGAGGACGCCCTCCTCAGCGGGAAACTTGCCGCCAATGTCATCAGCGGCGCAAAGGAATACGGCGTCTATTGCTACATCAAGCACTTTGCGGCGAGCGAGCTCGGGATCAACCCGCAGGGCGTGAACACATGGCTCACCGAGCAGAACCTGCGCGAGAACTATCTGCGCCCCTTCGAGATCGCCGTGAAAGAGGGCAAGGCGAACGCCGTCATGACGGCATTCAACCGCATCGGCGCCGTATGGGCGGGTGCGAACTATGCGACGAACGTCGGAATTTTGCGGGATGAATGGGGCTTCCACGGCTGCATCATCACCGACTATTCGACGGGCGGCGACGTCGGGCTCATGAACATCCGTCAGGGCATCCGCGCGGGGAATGATATGTGGCTGAATCCCAACACCTCGACGCAGAACCCCATGGACAAATCGGATCCCACGGACATCGCGTGCGCAAAGGCGGCAGCAAAGAATATTCTATATACCTACGTCTCGAGCTACTCGTCCGCGACGGGCGTCAGGCAGGTCAACGCCGTGTTTGCATGGTGGATCATCGTGCTTGTCGCGGCAGACGTCGTGATCGCGGCATCGCTCGCGCTGTGGACGGTATGTATCTTCAGACCCAAGAAACGCAAGGCGGAAGCAAGCAGTGCCGCGGAAGAACCCGACGCTGCCGAGATCGATAAATCAAATTAACGGAGGGAAAACTATGCACTTGAAGAGAATGTTTGTGGCGCTCCTGCTCGCCGTCGCGTTCGTCCTGCCCATGGCGGGATGTGACGATACGCCCGAGCAGCAGAAGCCCGACGACGGCAGCGGAACTGTCCAACCTCTTCCCGACGATAAGCCGCCCGTCACAGTGACGGTGAAAGAGGGAGACAAGAGCGATTCACGCAGCTATGAAACGCTCGCCGAGGCAGTCCCGAAGATCAAAAAGAAGATCGCGGAGAGCTCCTTGAAGGTCTCTGTCGCCGTCTCGATCGCCGAGGGGACTTACCGCGTCGGTGAAACCGCCGTCTTTACGGGCAGCGGGATCGAGGACAAGGACTATGAGATCGAGATCTCGGGCGCGGGGAAAGACAAAACGATCCTCACGACCGCGGTCGAGGTGGACGGCGATGAACTCATCGACATGGGCGACGGCGTCTACGGCTTCACCATTCCCGAGGAATTCATGTCCGAAGAGGGGGAGTACCCCGCCATCCGCGACCTGTTCCTCGACGGAGAGCGGCTGAGCGTCGCACGGTCCGCTTCGGGGATCTTCGTCGCCGATGCCGTGAAGTACAAGACGGACGAGAACGGCGTTGCGACGAGCGAGCTTGTCGACCGTAAGGATGAGATCCTGCTCGCCGACCCCGAACTGCTCGGCGGGATCACGAACGCCACGATCGGCAATCTCGAGCTTTGGCTCAAGGGGAGCAACTGGTACAGTCAGGGGCTCCGCATCGAGTCGATCGGGGAGATCGTGACCTACAACGGGAGGAACTATATCCCCCTTCAGCTCTATCACTCGGACTGGGAATATCTCGTGAGAACGGGGACGAGCGGTACGGGCTGGTGGACGAGCCTGAAAGATTATCCCTACTGGCTCGCCAACAACTATGAATTTTTGACCGAGAACGACACTTTCGTCTATGACAGGGCAGAGGGGACCATGTACTTCAAGACGGACAAATCTCCCGATGAATTTACGGTCGCCTTCCCGACGGTCGAAAACTTCATCACCCTCGAGAACATGAAGAATGTCACGATCAAGGACATCGGCTTCACCTCGAATGCGAGCTTCTGCATGATGGAGCGCGGCTGGGTCATGGGCGGACAAGGCTTTTTGACGCTCCCGAACGGGAACGCTTCCATGAACTCCAACCCCGAAGCCGCCATCTTCGCCAATAACGTCGACGGCCTCACGGTGGACGGCTGTTCCTTCACGCAGATGTCTTACGACGGCGTGCAGTGCATCGGGAAGGTCGGGAACGTGACCATCCAAAACAATGCCTTTGAGCACATCGCGGCGTCCGCGATCCGTCTCGGCAGCAAGGCCATGTATTCGCCCTTCTTCTATTGTCAGGGCATCACGATCACCAATAACCTCGTGGAGTACACGGGGGAGACCTATTACCAGAGCACGGCGGTCGCCGTCGTCGGCAGTGCCCGCGACATGAAGATCACTTACAACACCGTTCGCCACACTTCCTACATCGGGATCGACGCGGGGCAGCCCATAAGGCCCCAGCTCGACGAGATCACCGTGATCTACAACGCCGAGATCGCCTATAACTATGTCGAAGACTTCATGCTCGAGCTTCAGGACGGCGGCGCGATCTATGTGCACGGGAACAACGCTTCCATGTCGTGGCAGGACTATTTCAACACCATGCACGACAACTTTGTCGTCGCAACGGATAAGACCGCCTATCTCGAGGAGACGGGCAAGCCCACGGGCAACTATTGTATGTACTACCTCGACGACCATTCCTCCAACTGGGACGTCTACAACAACGTCGGCTGGGTGGGGGACGGTACCAACTATCCCAAGATGGGCATGGTTTACTTCCAGCACGGCTCGGCCGTCTCGGGCGCCGATGCACAGAACGTTCGCGCGAGAGACAACTACATGATCGACGCCATGGACCATCCCGTCGTCAATCCCGCGTCCGTGCAGGATGCCGAGAGTTTCAACCGTATCGCAGAGAACAATTACAGGGCGTCGTCCGCTTCCGATCTCGAAACGAAATATCCGAATGCGGCGGAAGTCGTGAAAAAAGCGGGCTGCACGGGCACGAAAGGCGCCTTCCCGCAAGCCTGAAGGAGGTAGAATATGAAAAATTTCAAGAAACGTCTGCTCCGTATCCTGTCCGCATCACTCGGCGCGGCGATGCTCCTTACACCCGTTCTCACGGCCTGTGACAAGGGCACTCCCGACAGCGGCAATCAGGATCAGAACCAGAACCAGAATCAAGGGATTGTTACGCCGCCCGCCGTGGAGGAGCCTTGGGAGGATTATCGGGAACCCGAAGCCGTGACGCCCGCAAAGGAGTATGAGATCTCCCCCGCGGTCACGAGCGAAGTCAGGACGATGTTCACGCTTCCCGCGGTCACCGTGGACAGGACGGGGATCTATGAAGTGCATTTCAAGTTTACGACGGATGCCCCGAATATGTATCTCACCGTCAGCACACAGCAACAGCCCATCGCCAAGACGGGCAACATGGGATTCGACACCAACGTCGACGAGGACGGCTATGTCGATTACCCGTGGTTCGTCTACATGGAAGAGGGGGAGAACAACATCACCGTGCAACCCTCGCAGGTCGGCACCTTCACGGGATACAAACTGGAATTTGTCAAGGAGACCGACGCGGTCGCGCTCGCGACGACGCCCTCCGATTATACCGAGGGGCAGTCATGGGGCGCCCTCTGGCAGCCCACGGGCGGCGGCGTCGACTACTTCTTCCGCGACGTCGATCTCACTCTCGAGATCACGGAAAGCGGCTATTACGATTTCTCCTACTTCTGCTCGAGCATCAACATCGGCGAGTTCTATCTCACCATCACCGATGAAAACGGGCTCGTGACGGAGACTTGCTCGAATTTCCTCTCGGGGTATGAGTACTATTATCCCACCGAGTGGCAGATGCACGTTCTCTTCGGCGAACACATCTACAAGACCGCGGGAGAGCACAGCAAGCCGAGCGTCACGGACAGTTACCTCTTCTATCTGAACGAGGGGACCTACACGATGCACCTGTCCGCGCCGCATCTTTCCACCTATTGCACCGTCATCTTCGGCGGAGCGATCTTTGCGACGAAGATCGGTACTCCCTGCGAGCACAAATACGAGAAGACGGGTTCGAGGGAGGTCGGCTGCTTCTTCGACGGCGGCGACATCTACACCTGCTCCGTCTGCGGCGTCAAAAAGCTCGAAGTCACCGAGCAGGGCGGCCATACCTATCAGAAAGAGAGCTTTGAGGACGGCGTCTCGATGACCTGTGAACGCTGCGGGCTCACGGAAGTGAAGTGGAACGGGATCGAGTCCGTGCAGACCGCTTCGGAGACGGGCGAGACGCACTATCAGAACTATGAGAAGGCGACATTCAGCGTCACCGTTCCCAAGGCGGGCGTGTACCGCGCCAACTTCGCCTACACGGCAAAGAACGGGGAAGAGGCGGCGGCGGTCAAGAATGCCGCGCTCATCAACGTCACCGCGGGAAAGGAGTTTTCCTCCGTTCAGGCGTTCAACCACTTCAGTCCCGAGAACAATTTGGGCGTCGCCGCGGGCTACGATGGCGGCGAGGGCTATGCAGACGGCTATCTCGAAGTGTACCTTGCCGAGGGCGAAAACACCCTCGAGCTCCATACGCCCGATGTCTGCCGCGTGACCCTCACGGGTGCGAGATTCGAATGCTACAAGCCCGTTGACGCGATCGGCGTCACGGCGGGCGGCGACAAGCGCGACCATACCCAGCTCAACTACTGCTTCGGAACGTACACCGAGGGGGACGTCCGCCACGGGCTCGGCATCATGAACACGATGCTCTCCGACAACGGCAATATTTCAGAGGCAACGACAAAGCTCACGATCGCAGAGAGCGGCTATTACGACATCGGCTACTTCGTCTTCGGATTCAACGGCGCGAAGCTCTATGTGACCCTCACAAAGGGGAGCGACGTCATCGAGATGCACACCGAGAGCAACGTTCAGGGCACATGGAACACCGACGTCGGTCAGCCCATGGTCTACGAGAACAAGCTCTCCGTCTTCATCAACAACAGGAATATGGGCAGTTACGCCTACCTCGAAGCGGGCGAATGGGATGTGACGGTCAAGGGCAACACGACGGATTCCGCCAATAAGCCAAACCTCTACTTCGGCAACGCGGTCTTTGCGACCCGTGTTGTTGAGAAAGAGA
>CANQLW010000020.1 GCA_947624805.1 uncultured Clostridia bacterium
GTTTGCGAGGTTTTGCACAAGTGCAAAACCTACGCCTTAAACGCAGGTCGCTCCTTTTCCCCAAAAAATACTACGTCTTTTTTGGGGAGCCCCATTTTGGCGGCAGGGCAACCCTGCCACGCGCCGTTAATTGAGAACGAACCCCCACCTGACGCGGCTGCGCCGCGCCACCCGCCCCCTTAGAAAGGGGGCAGGCAAGGCCCCGCCCCCTACCCCCTCCCGAGGGATGGGGTAAAGCTCCCCCTCGGGGGGGAGCTGTCACGTGAAGCGTGACTGAGGAGGGGCAATGTTCTGAATAATGTGCCTTAGGCGGAATTGACTTCCGCCGTGGGCGACTCAATTTGCCGAACCCCTTCGGCTTAATGTCTTCTCGAGCGAATGAGAGGTTGACCCAAGAGGACAAGAACGTAGCTTTCCTCGCTCGCATTTGTTTTTGAGCACGCGCCCGAAGGAGCGCGGACGAAAAAACAAATGCGAGCGAATCAGTTTTCTTTTATTATACTCATTTCCGTACAAGAAGTCAAGCCGAGCGGATTACCTGTGTCGGGACGCTTGACAAAGACCGTGAAATTTATTAGAATAGATTATATCACATCATCAAAACGGAGGAACCATGTACAAGTTCAGAAAAGGTTTCTATGCCGATGTACGGATCGAGGACCGTTTTACAACCAACCTTCGCATCCAGAACGGCACCCCCGAGGAGGCAAAAGTCTCATCGGAGAAAAAGGCGTTCGTACGGGTATATGACGGCGTCATGTGGTATTACACGTCGACGGACGACGTCGGCACCGTGCAGGAGGCGCTCGACAGGCTCTACTCCTATGCAACGGAGAATCCCGACATCGGCAATGACCCGATCGTCCGCCTCTATCAGGTGAACAAGGGCGAAAAGATCGTCTTTGCGGACAGATGCGTCAAGGATATCCCGATCGGACAAAAGCTCGCCCTCATCGCAAAGACGGACGCGGCGCTCCTCAGCCCCCTTTGCAGCTTCAGAAGCGCCCGATATCTCGACCGCTACTCCCTCTATGAGTTCTATTCCTCCAAGGGCGCGGCGCTCAGATACGATTTCCAGACCTGCGGCGTCGCATACGGCATGGCGTTCACCTGCGGGGAGAGTTCCATGCAGGAACAGCTCTCCAAATCCCGTACGGAATTCAAGGATCTCGCCTATTCCGATGAAGAATTGCGGGAATTTATCTCCTGCTGTGAGGATTTCATCCAAAATGCAACACCCGTGGAGGCGGGGAGCTATCCCGTCGTGCTCGCCCCCATCGCGACGGGCGTCTTTGCCCACGAGAGCTTCGGGCATAAGTCGGAGAGCGATTTCATGCTCGGCGACGAGGCCATGGCGAAGGAATGGACGCTCGGAAAACAGGTCGCCAGCCCCATCCTCACCATCCGTGAGAGCGGCGTCTTTGAGGGCAGCGGCTATGTCCCCTATGACGACGAGGGCACGGCGGCGACGGATACATACCTCATCAAGAACGGCGTCCTCGCGGGGAGACTGCACAGCGCAGCGACTGCGGCGGCGCTCGGCGAGGCGCTCACGGGGAATGCACGGGCGATCAATTGCGATTTCGAGCCCATCGTCCGTATGACAAATACCTATGTGGACGCGGGAAAGAGCTCGCTCGACGAACTTCTCGCCCCCATCAAACACGGTTACTATATCCGATCCGTCAAACACGGAAGCGGGATGTCCACCTTCACGATCGCTCCCAATCTCGCCTATGAGATCGTGGACGGCAAGATCGGCCGACCCGTCAAGATCGCCGTCCTCACGGGCAATGTATTCGAAACGCTCGGGCTCATCGACGGCGTCGGCAATGACTTGCAGCTCCTGAGCTTCGTCACGGGCGGATGCGGGAAGATGGAGCAATTCCCCCTCAACGTCGGCATGGGCGGACCGCACATCCGAATCTCAAAAATGAATATCCAATAGGAGGCTTGCCGTGAAAACAGAAAAAATCGTCAAAAAAATATCTAACCTGTGCCTGAATGTCGTGGCGAATCGGGTCGAAAGTCTCCGCATCAACGACAGCACGCAAAACACGGTCCGTGTCTATGACAAAGGCATGATCGGCGTCGCGGGCTCTGTGGGAGAAGCGGACTTTGCAGCGCTCGAAGCCGCCGCGACGGAGCATCTCTCCCAGAATATCGAATATCCCGAGACGCACGCGCCCGCCCGTACGATCGATATAGACACGGCAAAGCCCATCCTCGAGGCGCAGGACTTTATCCCCGCCATACAGCATTTCCTCGACAGGCTCTCCGCCGAGAATCCGCAGTTCCTCTTCGGGAACAAGGTGCAGCTCAACAGCTCCCGCCATTCCTATGAGAACAGCGACGGCGAACGCTATACCTACCGCGGCAACCAGCTCGCCGTCGTGCTTACCATAAAATATAAGGGCTCTGCGAACATCATGGATGAGAGCTATGCCTGTGAGAGCGACCGATTCGACGAGGATGCGATCTGCCGCGACGTCGCCATGAAGTGCAATGCCTTCCTCAACGCCCTGCCTCATGTAGAGGAGGACGAGGTGACCGTCATCGGGGATCTCACCCCCTTGCAGTTTGCGGTCAACCATCTCGTCGCAGATCTCTATTTCAACAATGCCTCTCTCCTGTCGGGAAAGCTCGGCGAAAAGCTCTTTCATGAACAGCTCTCTGTCGTCATCGACCGCGACCCCGCTCATGTCCTCGATCTGCCCTTCTTCGATGCCGAGGGAGTCGTCAACGATGGATATGTGAAGGAGATCATCGAAAAGGGAGTACTCAAAAGGCTGCTCACGACCAAGCGCTCCGCAGCCCGCTATCATACAGAAAATATCGGCTCCGCTTCCGCCCCCTACAACGGCGTCCCGAACATCGGCGGGGAAGGCTTCGACGTCCTGAATACCGCAGAGGACCTCGCCGCGCTCGTGAAGGGCAGGGCGGTGTATCTCTCGGACACGAGCGGCGGGGATATGACCCCGAGCGGGGACATGAGTATGCCCGTGCTCACATCCTATCTCTATGAGGACGGCAATCTGCTCGGCAAACTCCCCGAATACGCCCTCTCCGCCAATTTATTCGACCTTCTCGGAAAGGATTTTATCGGCGTGACGGAAAAGGGGCTTTTCGGCTTCGGAAAACAGAAGTATTTCGTCTATCGGGCAAAGATCGTCAATAAGGCCTGATGGGTTCAGAGAGCCCGACAAGGTCCCTGACGACCTCGCCTGCGAGAATCAACCCCGCAACGGCGGGCACGAACGCCGTGCTCCCCGGGACGCTTCTCCGCCCCGACGTCTCTTCGGCATCCCCTTGGGGGGAGAGCGGCGGCTCCTTCGAGTAGACGACTTTAAGGTGCAGGATGCCGCGTTTTTTGAGTTCACGGCGCATCGTGCGGGCGAGCGGACAGACGGATGTCGCGGCGATGTCTGCGACTTCGAAACGGGTGGGATCGAGCTTATTCCCCGCTCCCATCGCGCTGATGATCGGCGTCCCGCACGCCTGTGCGGCCTCGGCGAGGGCGAGCTTCCCCGCGACGGTATCGATCGCGTCGATGACATAATCGTAGGCGCGGAAATCAAATTCCCCCTCGCTCCCCGGGAGAAAGAAGGTCTTATAGGTTAGGACGGTGCAATCGGGATGGATGGAAGCGATCCGCTCGGCGGCGACGTCGACTTTATACCGCCCCACCGCGGGGAGCGTTGCGATGATCTGGCGGTTGAGGTTGGTGAGGGAGACGCAGTCGTTGTCGATGAGATCCAGCGCCCCGACGCCCGAGCGGGCGAGCGCCTCGACGGCATATCCCCCCACGCCGCCGATCCCGAACACGGCGACACGGGATTTTGCGAGCTTCTCGATCCCCTCTTTGCCGAGGAGCAGCTCTGTTCTCGAGATCCAGTTTGTCATAGCCATCATTATACGTTTTTTCCTCACGAAAGTCAACCGTTCCCCTGTAAAGGGGGAGAGGCGATCGGGGAGCGACAAGAAAAGATAAAATTTTTGGGCAGAAAAGTACTTTTCTGCCCTCCTTTTTATGGAAAGAAGCCGATCCTTTGCCTCGCTGCGGGGCCCTTCAAAGGTCTCACGCCTCGGAGGGGGCGATCGTTTCATCCGTCCCGAAGACAAATCCGACGATCCTGTTGCCCGCTCTCCCCGTTGCCGTTTCAATATCGTCTTTTGTCCAGAGCGGCCGTGTTTCCCCCGCATACTTTTTCACGAGATAAGATGCAATGGGATAGACGCTGTCGACATAACCTGTCTTTTCGGAAAGGCGCGTCGATATTTTTGTCCTGAACCATTCATTCCCGATCGACCGGTTGATCTTTGCCTCGAGCAGGATCTTATTGCCCAACTTGTTTACGACGGCTTCGAATTCTTTTGCGTCCGTGATACCCGCATCCTGACGGATCATCTGCAGGTTATTTCCGCTGTTCGGCATGATATGTTCGATATCGCACTTTACATCCAGCGAAAAAGCCAGCCTCTTCTCGCGTGCAAACAGGTATTCATTCAGATAGACCAGCGCATTCCCGTCATAAGAGAGGGTTGCCTTAGAGAGATCATACCGTTTGAAAGCGGCGTTGATATGTTCGATGAAATCTTTCCCGATCTCCTCCTCCGAAACGGCAGGGTCGGCAAGTTTTACCTCCTCGCGGAACAAGAATATCTTGAACGGCTTGCTCGAATATCCGAGATCGACCAGTTCCAGCACGGCAAAAAGGCGCAAAAGACCTTCCGCGATCTTCTTGACATTCTCTTCGTTTACGCCGTCTTCGGAGATTTCCTCTTCGCTCCGCCGCAGCAGATAGCTTGCCAGAAACAGCTTTGCGTTTTCATTGAATTTCAAAAGGACCTTCACCTCTTCGAGGTTCGCGACAGCCTGCCACGCCTTCACCAGTTTCAGCAGATCCTTACACATCCCGATCGGGTCGCCGACGGGCTTTTTATTGTCTTCCGTAAAATAGCGCCTGAGCCCCGGGGTCGTCACATTGACCGTCCCGTTTGCCGTGACCGTCTCTCCGTTCACGGTACGGATATAGTACATATACTGCATTAAAAGCGCGTTGAGATTGGAGATGCCGAGCTCTTCAAGCGCCATGGTCTGCGCCTTCAGTTCACTCCATAATTTCGAGTAATCGTCTGTTTTGCCGAGCGCGCTTGCCGCCGCATACAGTTTTGCGGAGATGATATCCGAATCATAGAGAGGCAGACCGTCTGAATTGAGCGAGTTGAACATACTGATCGCCTGTCCCATCGCCCAGCTTCGGATCTCGATCACTTCACAGCCGTCGAGCAGCGTCTTGGCAAAGACGTTGATCTTGCCGATATTCCGCATCGGCTCTTCATCAAACTTATGATAGAAGAATTTGAAGTTACGGAAGAAATTCGTGTATTTGTTATCCTTTTGTTTGCGTCCGATGTGGTAGACGGCGCTTTCTGCTTCCTCAAAAGTCGCCGCCTTCATGATCGTTTCGAGGTCCTGCTTGAATTTCCCATCTTCGTTGATCGATTCATTCCTTAAAACGATCGGACGGCAATATATCTCTCGGTCCGTCTCATCGGGATAATCGGAAATATTGTCCGTTTCCACGCGGTATAAGATCCCCATGATCTTCTTCCGCCGATCGCGCAGGTTGCTTCGCAATTTTGCGGAATCCTCATCATTCGGAGTCGTTACGATCGCCGCGTTGATCCTGATGAGGAGCGCCTTCAGAAGCAAAAGGAAGGTCGTGGTCCTCTGCTGCCCGTCGATCAGTTCCAGCGTATCGCCTTCCGAGTTGATAATGATCGTACCGAAAAAATAACTGTCTTTCCTGCCGTTTTCACAAAAGTCGATGATGTCCTGCCACAGCTTATCGCACTGGCCGATCCCCCATGAATACGCCCTCTGGTATGCGGGAATGACAAATGAGTTCTCCTCCGAAAGTTTCAGGTAGTCGCCGATCTTTTTGAGTTTCGGTTCAATGTCTTTGGTCATGTCTTTTCTCCTCCGATTGCGATATAACGGCTATGTGTTTCCGATTTTATCCGTCCGTCAGCGTTTTTGGGCGATGCCGATGAAATCGATCTCGCAGTACCAGAACGTATCGTCGTCGAACTTGTTTTCCAGCTCGTTGAGATACATCACGATGTTTTTAAGATCCGTGCGCTTCTTTTCGTCGTAGGGATCCTGCTCCACGAGTTTCCTGAGATAATTCTTACGGTAAGAAAAGCGCTCAAAGAATACATCGTTCCGCTCGTCGAGGGTCAGCCCCGACAGGTCCTTGATCCAGCTCTTCATCACCACGTTCTTATAGCCGGAGCTTATGAGCTGCGAATAGATCTTTCTCCCGTTGAGCCTGTCCGAGATGCCGTCCGCGTTCAGATGCAGGTCGAGAATCTTCTGGATGAGGCCGTCGTCGTTACAGGCGAGGATGGAGCCGTCATCGGAGCCGCGGATCACGATATATCCCGTTCTCGATAGGTATCTTCTCACCCGCCGCAGCAGTTTTTGGGGATTTTTGAGATGATGCAACACCAGCGAGGCGAAGATGACGTCGAATTCCCCGATGCCGTATTTGTCCATGAGCGCCTCGAGGTCCTCCTCAAAGGTCTCGCTTTCGAGATTGAAGACTTCGTAATGCACGCCCGCGAAGGTGTTATTCTCCTGTGCAAACCTGATGAGCTCCTCCCCCCTGTCGAGCCCGAGGACCGTCGCGTCGGGATAGCGGCTGAAACGGTCCTTGGTCACAAAACCATAGGCACAGCCCATGTCGAGGATGCGGAGCCCGTCCGTATGGCCGAGGTTGTCCGTCACATACCCGAGCGCGTTCAGGTCGGCCTCCCGCGTGTTGTCCGACTGGATCTTCAGACGCTTGAATTCCTCCCGCGTCCCCGCGGAATAGGTGGAAAGATGTCTCCCCGTGACAAGGCTCACATCGCCGTCACGCTCGGGATCTGTCCCGCCTCCCGTCATTCTGACGCCGTGCAGGAAGTTCTTGATGAACTCCGCCACCTCGGCAACGGGGCTTGCATCCACCTGAAAGGTCTGATAGTTCCTGAGGGAACGGGGAACATCGAGATTATGGATATTTTGAAGATAAGGAACAATGCAGGCGTTCTTTTTCCGCCCCGACAGGATATCGTTGTGGAAGCTCTCCCGCTCATAGGAGACCCATTCGGAATTGATATAATCCACATCCGTTGCAACGGCGACGAGTACTTTCGCCTCGTCGAGCGCGGACTCGATCGCCGCCTTGTATGCCGCGGCGCCCTGTTCGAGCAGGATCGTCTTGGAGAAGAACGTGTTGATGTTGCGCTCCGTGAGCGCGCGGAACAGCTCCGTCGCGACCTCGGAATCCTTGGTCGGGACACCGTTTGCGTCTGAATTTTTGAATGAGATGAATACGTCGTAAGGCATTGTTTTCCCCGATTTTATCCTATGATGAGGCACGGCGAGGATGGACGCTGCGCCTCCCCCTGTGAGCCCGTAAAAGCATTATACCATAAAGCGCTCAAAAGTACAATACAAAATCAAGAAAAGGATAAAAGAATTCTATGGGTCCGCCCCATCCCGCCGCCATTTCGGTCATGTCGTCCGTCCCACGGTCATGTTGAGCGGAGCGAAGCGGACACGGTCATGTTGAGCGGAGCGAAGCGGACACGGTCATGTTGAGCGGAGCGAAGCGGAGTCGAAACATCCCCTCAAACGCAGTCCGCCCCTTGCCCTCCGCGTCATCCTGCCCCTCTTTACCGATCATCCTGCCCCTCTTTACCGGTCATCCTGCCCCTCTTTACCGGTCATCCTGCCCCTCTTTACCGGTCATCCTGCCCCTCTTTACCGGTCATCCTGAACCCCCGCAGGGGGTGAAGGATCCCAAAGAACGAAGTCCGAAAAAAGCTCCCCCTTTCTCCCACGTCATCCTGCCCCGCGCGCATTCTTATTGCTCTAAGCGCGGCACGAGCGGCTTTGCCGCGAAGTAGCGTAGCGAAGGATCACGAAGAACGAAGTCCGAAAAAAAGCTCCCCCTTGGGGGTGGAGCAACGCGTTCTGCGAAAGGTCCAGTGGACCTTTCGCGCGTTGCGACATGAGCGAGCGCATTATCTCGCGCGAGCGGTGACCGAGGGCGGGATTCTACCCGCCCGAGACAGCTGTCACGAGTTTACGAGTGACTGAGGGGGGGGAAAGACTCCGTCCAAGGGGTAGGCCTTCCCCTCCTGCTTCGCGCCCGTGCGGCTATTTTTCTCGTGCGCATAGATTTTCTGCCGCGCATAACTTGTATAACTTTTGTAAAATCCGCTGTAATTTCTTTACCGAAAGTTTTACAGGGCGTTATGATTGCTTTTTCCAGACGACGGGCGTCACTTCGTCCACGTCATAGTGCCAATAGTCGCCCTCATTTTCTTCGGGCATGGGGTCTGCATAGTAATAGACTTTTGCGTCGTTGAACACTTCACCCGCCCTGCTCGTATCCAACGCCGACCACTGCTCTGCATTGCCCTTGAAGTAAATCGCCTCAAAGACGGTGCAACCCTTGAAAATATCACTCCCGATAGATGTGATCTCGCTCGGGAGAACGGCGTATTGCAAAGCGGTACAATTTTCAAAAGCAACACCATTAATCGTTATTACTTTCGGCATTTCCACTGTCGTCAAAGCGGAGCAATTAGAAAAAGCATTGTTCCCGATTTCTGTTACTTTCGGCATTTCGATTTTTTCCAAATTTTGGCATTCTCTAAATGCACCATACCCGATTGTTGTTACATTTGGCATTTTCACAGTCGTCAGAGCGCCACAATAATTAAAAGCGAAACTACCAATCGTCGTCACATTCGGCATTTCCACTGTCGTCAGAGTGGACCAGTTAAATGCCCAATCCCCGATTTCCGTCACTTTACTTGGAATTTTAATATTTTGCAAGTAAGTACACTTTTGAAATGCGTAAGCGCGGATTTCCTTAATATTTTCGGAAAAACATACATATTTGAACCCACAATTCTCAAACGCGTTTTCTGCGATGACCGTGACGGGCTTTTCGTCGTGTACGGCGGGAATAAACAGCTCTTCTACACTCCACGCCGTCCCCTTGGAGACGCGGTATTCCTGTTGATTATTGATGAGCGTATAGGCAAGCCCGATCGTCTCATACACGGCGTTTACCGTCATGTTTTCCGTAATGCGGGAGAAATCGGTCACGTCCCAAACACCGCTATTGCCGACCTTTTCCTTTACCGTCGGGACATCCTCGACTGCCTGTCCGTATTCCACCGTCTTTACGATGTCCTCTTCTTCGGTATATTCGTTATGGAAGGTCACGGTGAGCTGTTTCATCGTGTAGACGGCGTGGACTTCGATGTCGGAAGTAATGTTTGTGAAATCTTCTCTATCCCATTTCGCGCTTGCCTGTCCTTCCTTTTCGGGAACTTCGGGAATATCGGTGAGGTCGCGCCCCGTGAACACGCGGCGCACGATGTCCTCGGCAACTTCGGACTTGAATGTTACTTTATAAATCGTTAGGTTGCCGTTCACGAGGTCGGCGATCCATTCTTCCTCGCTCCCGTCGTAGAAGGGGTAATACTTTTTGAAGATGTCAAATGCGGAAAGCCCGTCCTTGCCGTCGACGCCGTCTTTGCCGTCAACACCATTTACACCGTCTCTGCCGTTCTGCCCGTCTTGACCTTTCTCGCCTTGTTCGCCCTTTAACCATTCGAGAAATTCAGCTTCCGAGCCACTGTGACCGTTCTCTTTCCAAATGTCGTAGGCACTCTTGCCGTCTTGACCGTCGGCTCCGTCCTCGCCGTCCTGTCCGTCTTTTCCGTCCTTGCCGTCGATGCCGTCCTCGCCTTTTTGACCCGTCGCGCCCTGCGCACCCGTGTCGCCTTTCTCACCCTTCAACCAGTCGAGGAAGTCGCTCTCCGAGCCGCTGTGACCGTTTTCAAGCCAAATATCATAGGCACTTTTCCCGTCGGAGCCGTCCGTGCCGTTCTTTCCGTCGGAACCGTCTTTCCCGTCTTTTCCGTTCAGACCGTCTTTGCCGTCCTTCCCCCGAATGCTGTCGAGCCATTCCTCATAGGAGAGAACGTCGTCCCCTGCGGCGGTCGCATAGGCGACATACGCGTTATAAATCTCCTCTTGCGATGACGTTTCACCGCTTCCCGTGTCGCCCGTGTTGGGTTCCGTCGTGTTGCAGGCGCAGAAAAGCGCAAGGCAGAGGCACACCACAAGCGAAAGTATCATGCCGAATCCAAGACCTTTCTTTTTCATATAACATTCTCCTTTTAGGGTGATATACATGGTACATTGTACACCTGTCACGGGAGAATGTCAATAATTTACCAAGAAATATGTTTATCAAATATCAAAAAATGTACATACTACACGATGTTACCAAGTCAAGTCACCCCATGCCCATGCGGTCGGTATTTTATAATAGAGGTATCAATGCGCAGGGGGATTTTTATGGAGAAAGCAGACATCATCGCAAGGATCGGCTACATTCGGGTGCGGGCGAAACTCACGCAGAAAGCGCTCTCCTATACGATCGGGATGAATCCCAACTATATCAATCGCTTGGAGAGCAAGAAGGACTTTTTACCGAGCCTTGAAGTCCTTCTCAAAATCATCGAGGCGTGCCACTCTACCCCCGAAGAATTCTTTTATCATGATATTACACAGTATGAAAGGGACAGGGAACTTTCCGCAAAAATCGAAAATCTCCCCGCCCACGTCAAGGAATTTGTTTTGAGCTATGACCCCGAACTCATGGATATGTTCACCCGCCTCAACGAGAAATTCGTGCGTCTCAAAAAGAACAATACTGAATAAAAACGAACAGGCGCGTAAAGAGGCGTAATATTGAATCCACCTTGGCGGTTCAAGTATCATGCGCGGACTTGAACCGACGACCTGACGCCGCCCCAAAAAATGATTGCTCCGAATTTTTATGTCACATATTCGCTTTCCCCAATCATTTTTCGGGGACCCCCAATATTTAATCAACAGGTCTGGGCGGTTCAAGTATCATGCACGGACTTGAACCGACGACCTGACGTCACCCCAAAAAATGATTGCTCTGCGCTCATCCCCTACCCTTTCATCATCCTCAATCATTTTTTGGGGACCCCCAATATTTAATCAACAGGTCTTGGCGGTTCAAGTATCATGCACGGACTTGAACCGACGACCTGACGCCGCCCCAAAAAATGATTGCTCCGAATTTTTATGTCACATTTTCGCTTTCCACAATCATTTTTCGGGGACCCCCAATATTTAATCAACAGGTCTGGGCGGTTCAAGTATAACACAAAAACCAAAAATTGCCGCGGGCAATAACCCGCGGCAATTTTTGGAGCTACTGGTCGGACTTGAACCGACGACCTGTTGATTACGAATCAACTGCTCTACCGACTGAGCCACAGTAGCATATGGAAGGCGCACAACCTCGTGTGCCTTATCATTATAGAAAAAACTTCCGCAAAAAGCAAGCGATTTTATATAGGAAAATCAGAATTTTTTTCAAATTCGAAAAAGGCGCGTGCTGTCCGACCGATACGCCGTCCGTGCCCGAACCGGGCGTCTCGATTATTTCCCCGCAGATTTGTTGACATCTTTGCAATATTATGCTATCATAAAGTCGGAGGTATATGATGGTAAAAAAGGATGCTCAACATATTGAAACAATCTTGCGGAATACATATAAGGGACTTTGGGTATTCAATAACCTGAAAGGATGTATCAATGCGGCACTGTCCGCGCTTTGGGCAAACGAAGAGATCATAGACGTCTTCTTCTATAAGATTGATGAATTTCGGTATGTGCTCTTTGTCACCGATAAGGGACGTATCGTGCAGGCAGTAGAGGACCCCACCTCATCTTACGGCCCTTACGTCAGTAGAGCACTCGAAATGATCGGCGCAGATGCAAATAAATCCCGTTGTATCGAAACAAGTACGGGGGGCTGGTTCGGAAAGACCTATTACTGTATCGTCTTTGAGGGGCAGAAAACGCCCTTCGAGATTCACTGTGAAGATAAGAATACGGCGTCTGCGATTCTCACTTCCGTCCTGCAAGCCGCCAAGAAAGCGGCTGCCGCCAGTGCACCGAAGCCTGCGGCGTCCGCGGCGCCCGCGGCGTCCTCCATGGCCTCCGCGATCGCCGAGATCCGTAAGATGTACGAGGACGGGCTCATCAGCAAGGAAGAGATGTTAGACCTCATCAAGGCGCTGAAATAAGAGGCGGCTTTGCGCCCTCTCCCGAGAAGCGGGAAGGCGTATAAATTCACGGGACAAGACGGGTTTTCCCCGTCTTATTTCATGCTCGCGGCGGTCTATGCACGTTTCGGCGGATTTTTACCCGAACTCACGGAGTACTGAGGCTCTCAAAAGGTTTGACATCGGCCCTGACGGATGCTATACTGATAAGGACAGAAAATTTTATCACAAAGGAAATCCATCCATGAAAAACTTCTTGCTCGACGTCCTGAAAAAGGTCTCTGAGGGCTTCCTCGCGGGGATGCTCATCTCCATCGGCGGGGCGGTGTTCCTTGCCTGCTACAACGAAGTGCCCATCGGAAAATATGTCGGCGCGATCTTCTTCTGCACCGCGCTGCTCTGTATCTGCATCAAGGGATATTCCCTCTACACGGGGAAAATCGGCTATGTGCTCGAAAAACATTCCAAAGAGGACATCTCCGTAATGCTCTTAGGGCTCCTCGGGAACCTCATCGGGACGGTTGCGTGCGGGTATCTCATCGCCGCCGCGATCCCCTCGATCAAGGAGAACGCGGTCACGCTCTGCACGGGGAAGCTGGAATCACAGGAGCTTTGGCAGACGCTTGTGAGGGCGATATTCTGCGGCATCCTCGTCTATCTCGCGGTCGATATCTACCGCAATGACAAGACGCCGCTCGGGATCATTCTCTGCATCCCGACCTTCATCTTCAGCGGATACGAGCACTCGATCGCGGATATGTTCTATTTTGCCGCTTCGGGGCTCGCCTCGTGGAAAACACTCCTCTTCATCTGGATCGTGATCGCGGGGAACTCGGTCGGCGCGCTCATCATCCCCGCCGTGAAACTGATCGGCCGCAAGAAAAATCAAGGGACCATGTCCGAACCCATGCCTGAAGAAAATCAAAAAACAGAATCTTAAAACGAGCGAAAAGCTCCTCCTTTCGGAGGAGCTTTTTTTGAGGTTATGAGCGGCTGAGAGGGATGCGGAGAGGTTTTCCCGATCTGTCACGGTGACTGTGCTCCCCCGTCCGATGGCGGAAAAGAGGGCGGAATTTGCCATATATGTGCTGTTTTACGCCTGAATCAGAAGCTCCCGCCCGAGATCACAAGCGAGAACAGATCCTTGCACTCCGCCACACTGTCCTCTTCTAATGGAATGAAAAGCGTATTGCTCCAATACAGCCCCATTTCCTCCCAAGGTTCGCATTTGGGACCGTAGATGAGGAGCCGCTTTGCACGGCGGTCCGTCTGCTCCTCCCAAAGATCTCTCAGCTCGTTGAGGTCCTTTGGCATATCCGCGGGATAGCCGCTGCACCACTCACGGGCGCGGAGCTCCAGAGGGGGCGCGTCCGTGCACAGAACGATCAGGTGGCGGGTGAATCTGTCCGCGGGGGTCCAGTCGGAGCGGATCGCGAGCGTTAAGGCCTCGAGTGCGTTCTCGGGCGGATCGCCGCCGCCGTTCACCTCGATACTGCCGAGGAACGCCTTGAGTTTGTCAAGATCTTCCCCGAGTTCGAAGAAGTCCGATTCTGTCATCGCATCCATATCGCTCATGTAGTCCTTGAAGGCGACGATCCTGACGCGGAGCTTCATCTTATCTTTCCCGTCCGACCGCTCGTGCAGTTTTGTGCTGAATACCTCATACAGAGAGCAAATTTTGTCTGCGATGATGGGATAACAGGCATTCATCGTGTCCGTCACATCGAGGCAGAATACGATGTCGAAGTGGTATTCCCGCGGCGGCAAGGGGCTGAGAGGCGGCATGATCATATCCTCCGAAAAGTTTTTTCGTACGGCTTTTGATCGCCGTCCGACACTTCTATCATACCCCATGCGCCCCGTTTCGTCAAGCCTTGTGTGAAAAATTTTTATGCGGAAAAATAGCCCCCCCTTTTGAGGGGGGGCAGAAATACCCCTTCCGTCTCGCTAACGCTCGACACCCACCCCTCAAGGGGTGGGCAAGGCGCTTCAAACCGTTACAGCAGGATGCAGATCACGCCGCCTTTGCCTTCGTTGACGATCCGCGTCACCGTGCGGCGCATCTTTTTTCTCACTGTCTCGCCCATCGAACGGTTCTTCTGCGACAGTTCCTCGCCGAGCATTTCCCTGAGCGTTCTCCCGAACATATTCGTGTCCCACGCGCGGGCGGGCTCCGTTTCCATGCCCTCGGCGAGCTGCCGTGCAAATGCCTCGCTCTGCTCCTCGTTGCCAAGCGCGGGGCGTACTTCCCCGCGGACGTCCACGCGGATGATGTGATAGCTCGGCGCGTCCGCCCTCAGATTCACCCCGACTCTTCCGCTCTTTTTCGTCACGGTCGGCTCGGAGAGAGACATCTCGTCGTCGATAGGCGGCACGATCCCGTAGCCGTACTCCTTGGCGTCCTCGAACGCCTGCCCGATCCGCTCATACAGCTTTTTCGCCTCAGCAAGGCGGCTGCAATAGCTCATGAGGGAGAAATCGTCCCCGATCCGCTCCCCGCAGACCTCGCCGAGCACCTCGTAGAACGCCCCCTCCCGCGCTTCGATACGGCAGTGCGCCGTGCCCGTGGCGGCGTCGATCTCGAGCGAGACGGGCGGCAGAAGGCGGTTGCTCTCCGCAAACAAGGTGTCGAGCAGGGCGCAGTCGCTCATCTTGGAGATCTTGGGCGCGATTTTCCTCACACCCGACAGTGCCTCCGCGACGATCGGGGCGTCTGCATCGAGCACACGCATCCAGTCGGGGATATCGATATCGACGGAGAGCACGGGGAACTCATAGAGGATATGTTCGAGCACGTTCCCGATATCGGCAGCGGTCATCGTCTCGGCGTTGAGCGCGATGACGGGTGCGCCGTATTTCTCTGCAAGCGCGGCACGGAGCTGCTCCTGAGAGGCGGGTTCCGCGCAGTTGAGGAGAATGACAAAGGGCTTTTTGATGGCGTTGAGCTCGCGGACGGCTTCCTCCTCCGCCGCCTCGTACCCCTCGCGGGGGATGCCCGTGACCGACCCGTCCGTCGTGACGAGGATGCCGATCGTGGAGTGATCGCGGATCACCTTACGGGTCCCCTCCTCCGCCGCCCTGTGAAAGGGAACGGGCGAGTCGTTCCACGGTGTCTTGACGAGACGGGGAGCGCCGTCCTCCTCGAAGCCGTTCGCCCCGTCGACGGGATAACCCACGCAATCGATGAGTCTCACCTTTGCGGCGATGTCCCTGACTTTGATCTCCGCTCCCTCTTCGGGCACGAACTTGGGCTCTGTCGTCATGACGGTTTTCCCCGCCGCCGACTGGGGCAGTTCGTCCTGATACCTCTTCTTTTTGGAAGCGGCAACCCCCGGGAGTACAAGTTCTTCCATGAACCGTTTGATAAAGGTGGATTTTCCCGTTCTCACGGGCCCGACGACGCCGATAAAGATCTCTCCGCCCGTCCTCGTTGCAATGTCCTCGTAAACGCTGAATGATTCCATAAATTAAAACGCCTCCGCCGTTCAAGGATATGATATGGCGGAAGGCGCTGCGTTATGAACGATTTTTACAAATTTTTGGGAAAAGGGCGGAAGAGAACTTCAATCCAGCCCGTGGATCTCACGGTAATAGGGATCGGCGGTAAAGTCGCGGGCGCGGGTATATTCGCCGCCGAGCGCCTCGATCGCAAACTTAAGTTCCTGAAATTCATAATAGTTGATGTCCTCGCGGTCGATCGTCTCGAGGAGCACGGGCAGGGCACGGGGGTCACCGTACGCGGCAAGATAGCTCGCGTGCATGGGGATCTCCCCGCTCGTACGGAAGGCGTTCAGGAGCAGATTGTACACGCGGTCGTCCCGCTCCTTGCAGCGGGACAGGATCTCGAGCATGAGATCGGGCTCCGTACCCGCCTCATAGAAGGCGAGCGCCCTGTCCTTGGCGGCGTCGGCGGAAGATTTGAGCTGTTCGGTGACGGTGTCCTTGAGCTCCTCGTCTTCGCTCGAGGCGAGGATCCCGAAATAGGCGTCGAACGCCCTCACGCAGTCCCCCGCGAGGTTGACGGCGAGCGTCAGAAGCTCCCCCTCCGCATCGCCGAGAAGCTCGATGAGCGGGGCGGGACAGTCCCTCTTTTCGATCTCACGGCAGAGGAAGTCGGAGACGGGCACCCCCTCTTCGACATGAGCGCGGAGGGCGGCGATAAGTTCCTCGTCCGTCATCTTCTCATAATACCCCTTCGGCGTGTCCCCGATGGATGCGATACGGATGTCGCCGTATTTCTGGTAGAGCTTCGGGATGATGCTCTCCCACTGCTTTTCGTTGTATTTTCCCGTGTTCTGTTGCATATATTCGGCGAGTTTTTCGTCGAACAGCGCGTCAAAATCGATGAGTTTTTGCATATCCCCCTCACATCAGAAAATCGAGAATACACTGCGTTGAAAGCCTGTCCGCGTCGAACATTTTGCAGATCTCCTCAATGGAGCGTTCCCCGCCCTTGATCCTCGCCTCACGGTAGATCGCCGCGGCGAGCGCTTCCCGTTCCTCGATATACTGCCATGCCTCGGCTTCCTCAATGGCGCGGTAGAGATCCTCCGCCGCCCCGCAGAGCTTGCCCTCGTTGTCCTCGCCGAACAGCCCGTACTTGGAATAGACGTCCGCAAACGCCTTCAGAAAGGCATCCGCCTTCTTGGGCCCGATCTCGATACGGTGGGTGTAAAATTCCTTATACAGATTGAGAAAGACCGTCCCGAAGGAGTTTTCCTCATTCCGCATGACCAGTCCGTGCATGATGGAGAGCTTGATGATCTCCCCCACTTCGGGGTCGAGGAGGACCTCCCGCAGAAAGTCGTCCGCGCCCATCCTCAGCGCCACCCGCACGGCGAGCGTCTGCAATTTCTCGTCCCGCCCCTCGAGCTCGTCGAAGGCGATACGGAAACACAGATCGGGGTCGTTCAATGCCGCGAGTTTGGCGAGTTCCCGATCGTCCGAATTGGATGCCGTGAGCAGGAAATCTGCAACAGTACGGTATTGGTCCTCGGGCACGCGGTAGAAATAGGACATCGGGAAAGGTTCCTCCTCCCCGTCCCTGACACGGCGCATACGCTCGAGACAGTACCGCGCAACGGCCTTTCTCGGGAAGAGGGTCGTCACACGCTCGAGGGAAGCGATCGCCTCGTCATACTTCCCGATATGATAGCAGGCGACGGCATGGAAGAAGAGGATGGTATCGTCGTAGGGCAGCCGTTCGAGCAGGCGGGAAAGCAGCGCTTCGGCCTCCTCGTCGAGCCCCGTCTCACAGAGGGCGGTCGCGGCGCGGTACATATCGTCCGTCTCCTCGACGCCGATCGAGAAGAGATGTCGGGCGACCCGCCGGGCCTCCTCCTTGTTCTCCCGAGCGCCGAGCACGGCGCAATAGGTCGTGAGCGCCTGAATGTTGTCGGGGTGGACTTTGAGAAGCTCCCTGCATTCGTTTTCCGCCCCCTCTTCGTCCCCCGCCATCAGGGAACACATCGCGGCGAGCGCCGCGGCGGAGGGGTAATCGGAGCTGTCGTCGTCCACTTCGAGAAATTTCTCCCGCGCATGATCGAGCTCGCCGACGCGCATCAGCATGAGCCCCTCCCGCAGGATCTCGGGCTCCTCGTCCCCGACGAGGCGAAGGTTCGGCCTCTCTTCCTCGGGCGGGTCGGGCTCCCCGAAATCGTCCATATCGTCCTCGTCCCCGTAGGCACAGCGGAAATAATAGGCGGATTGCAGTTCATTGCCCATATTCATAAAGACGACGGCGAGCCCCTCGAATCCCTCGCCGAAGTCGGCTTCGTTGCAGGTGTCGAGGAAGCGGAACCACGCGTCCGCGGCGGCTTGCCAGAGCTCGAGCGCCTCGTAGATATCGGCATACAGCGCAAAGGCGTCCGCACTCGGCGGGTACTCGCTCCCCCTCTTATTCAGCATGGTGAGCGCGCCGAGATAATCCCCCCGCTCGATCCGCTTTTCGGCGCTCTCGATGAGGAAATCCTCGCCCACATCCCATTTTGTGACTTTATTTTTCTTCATGATCCACTCCAAAAGAGCGCTTCCGTCTCCGCACGGGTAAAGATATGGTCGGTATTGCAGAAATGGCAATGCACAACGATCTGCCCCTGCTCTGCAAGGAGCGCCTCCGCGTCCGCACGGCCGAGGGAAAGGATGGCGCTCCCCGCCCTCTCCTTCGAACAGCGGCAGCGGAAGGAAATCGGACGCTCTGTATAGTCCCCCTCCGCCAACATTCTCAAAACGCCCTCGGCGCCCTTTTCACGGATCAGGGAGGAGACAGAAGAGAACCTTCCGATCTCACGCTCACAGAAGGAGATCGCCTCCTCGCCCGCGCCGGGGAGGGGCTGGAGGAACACGCCGCCCGCGCCGAGACAGTTCCCGTCCGCGCCGATCTGCACGCCGAGCGCGATCGCCGTGGGTCGCTGTTCGCTCGTGAGAAAATAGGCGGAGAAGTCCTCTGCGATCTCCCCCGAGACGAGCTCGCTCGTTCCGACGATGGGAATGCCCTCCCCGTCGTCCCTGACGACCGTGAGCGTGCCGTGCCTTCCGACAAACCCTCCCACGTCGAGCTTGCCGTCTGCACGGAGGGGCAGGTTCATCTGCCCGTCTTCGACGAATCCGCAGAGGTTGAGGCTGTCCCCGCCCTCGACGCAGATCTTGCCGCCGACGCCGTCCCCCTTGACCGTGACGGAGAGGGAGGCATCATTTTTCAGCCAGCTGCAAAGATAGGCGCACGCCGTGGCGGTACGCCCGAATGCCGCCGCCGCGACGGGGGATAAGGCATGGCGACGGATTACTTCGTTGACATATGACGTCGTATCGAGAACGGCGAGAGAGATCTGCCCGTCCAAGATGAGCGTCTTTAAGATGATACTTTTCTGCATATGAAATTCAACCTGTCCGACGAGGTCTTGTCCTCGCCGAGGTGTCCCTCGACCTCTGCGGAAAAGGTCCCGCCGAGCGCCGAGAGGACGCTTCCCTCCGTATGGATATAGCGGACGTGCCGCTCGTCAAAGCGGCGGAAGAGTTCCCCCTCCCTGACAAAGAGCGTGACGTCCGTCTCCACGCGGTCTTGATAGAGGGTATTGAATTCGAGGTAAGTCACCTCGTCGCGGTCGTCGCCGAACATATTATTTGCAACTTTTTCCCGCAATTTGTACGGGGAACTGAGATCAAACCAAAAGATGCCGCCCTTGGGGAGCGCCTTGCCGATCCTCTTGAAGGCGGGGGCGAGCGCTTCGGGGGATAAATAGTTGATGCAATCGTTCGGCGCGAGGATGAAATCATACGCCGATGGCGATGAAAAACGCCGCGCATCTGCCTGTACAAAGGGGATTTGGAGCCCCTCCTCCCTTGCGAGGCGGACGGCCTTGGAGAGCATGGCGGGGGAGATGTCCCCTCCCGTCATGGTAAAGCCCGCCCTCTGGAGCGCACGGCAGAAGGCGCCGCTGCCGCAGCCGAGTTCGAATCCGCGCTTCCCTGCGCCGCGCCGCCGAAGTCCTTCAATAAAATACTGCGACCAATCGGAATAGTCGCAGTCGTCGTTGAGGAATTCGAACCATTCTGCAAGATGATCGTAAGCCTGCGCCATGCGTCACTTCCCGGACAGCATCTTCGGACGGCGGACTTTTTTCTTCTTCTTTTTGCCGCTTCCGTTCTCTTCCGTCCCGATCGCCCGCGCGATCTCGTCAAACTCACGGTTATAGGCGACATACTGCTCATCGTCCCTGTGTTCGGCCTCGTATTGCCTGACGTCCGCCTCCATCGCCTGCTTGCTCTCGCGGAGCTTCTGAAGGTCCTCACGGGAGAAGGATTCGGGGAGTTCGTACATCTCGACGCCGTCGTCGATCGGCTTTATGGGACGGCTCGCGAGGACGCTCCGCCCGTGCGCCACCATCTGGCGCCTGTACTCGCGCATCGCCTCGTTCTGCTCCTCGGTGACCGTTGCGGGAGCGTTCGTGCCCTGCTTGTCCTTGTTATAGAGCCCGCGCCCCGTTGCGACGCCGATGTTGGGGTTGACATATTTGTCAAACGCCCACTGGGAGTAATCAAGCCAGACGAGGGAGGCATAAGAGAATCCGATGAGAAGGAGAAAGAGAATGCCGACGACCCCGAAGAAGCCCACCCCGCCGAAGAGGGCAAGGAAGAAGGGCCAGAGGGCGAGCGCGGCAAAGAATACCGTCTGCGGGAAGGTCCCGACCGTCATCACGACGGCGTTGCGGAGCAGCGCCCACGGGCCCTGTTTATAGCTGATCCCGAGGGAGAGCATCCAGAGGCATACGGGGAGCATGAAAGCGACGAAGATATACCCGACGACCTTCGAGGCGATCATCCAGCCCTTGCCGCTCACCCCCGTCGCAACGGAGAGGTCTGCAAGGTTCCCCATCGTCCGTGCGAGGAAGAGCACGATCGTAAAGATCATGACGGACTCGAGGACGTTGAAGAAGTTCCGTTTGATCCCGCGCAGAAAGTCATTTGCGACAAAGATCCCTTCCGTCCAGACGAGGTTACGGATGATATACATCCCGCCCGAGAGCCCGAGCGCGGCGATGAGCCCCGCGGGGATGAACAGGGAGAAAAAGACGACGTCGTACTGGAACATGAGCGATTCCGCCTGCCCCACGATGTCGGGGACGACGGGGAAGGAGGGCCCGAGCCCTGCGCCGAACTGGCCGCCCGTTCCCGCGATGCCGACGGCGAGGAATCTCCAAAGTATAATGGCGATGACGGGCAGCGCCGTGACGAGCATAAGGAGATTGACGAGCATGAGCCGTCCGAATCTGCCTTTTAAGATATCCCAGAAGAGGGACCATCTGTTTGTGGGGAGGGTGCTGCGCGCATAGTCTTCGCTGCGCTCTTTCCCTTCGAGCCACCGTGCGACGAGTCCCTTTCTCTCTTGTTCTGCCATAGATCACGCTCCGAAATGATGCTTGTTGCGGCGGCGTAAAAACGCCGTGTTCCCATTATACCGCAATTCGGAAAAGATTTCAACGGAAATAGAGGAAAAAATCAAAAAAACATTCTATTTGCATTCCGTCACCCTTTTTCGGGCTCTGTGAAGCAGACGCTCTCTTCGGCGGGGGCTTGGAGATCTCCCGCCGCCCCGCTCCGCGGTAAACATAAGAAAATGCGAAATTTTCATACGGAACGCTTGAAAAACATCCAAAATCATATTATAATATTCCTATGAAACGGAAATTTGCGGCAATTTCACTCGGCGGGGTACTGCTCTCCGCCGCGATCGGCGTAGCGCTCTCCCTCATCCTGACGCGCAGCGCCCTGCCCTCCCCCTACCCGATCGGGGTCGGCGCCGCATATGCGACCGTTTTGGGGCTCTTCGCCGTCATCCTGACCGTCGAGATCGTCTCCGTCTTCAAGATCAGGGACTCCACCGTCCATACCGTCCTCATCGCGGCCTGTCTCTTTGCACAGTACCTCTTTTCCGTGGATGCGATGATCTTCTTCACCGCGCTCGGACAGAGCATCCCGCTCTTCGCCTTCGGGATCCCGAGCGAGATCGCCTATGTCCTCAACGAGATCTGTTGCTGCCGCTACATCCTCTTTCTTTGCGATGTCAAGACAAACAGAGGCTTCCTCGGCGTCATTCCCCCCGTCTGTGCCGCCCTCATGGCATATTCCGTCCTGCTCATCTACGGCTATGGGTACATCGCACACTTCACAATCGTCGCCGTCTATGCCGTTTGGATGTTTTATCTTCTGCGGGCGGCAGAGGCGCGCAAACGTCCCACCCTCACCGCCTGTCTCACCTCTGCCCTCTTTTGCCTGAGCGCGGGGGCACAGAGCGTGAATGTCCTCTTTTACGACGGCATCTCCGCGCCTATCACGGGGCTCACCCTCGCCTATGCCCTCGTCACCGTTGCCCTCTTCTTTACGGTCTATCTCTTCTTTGCGATCAAAAGCGATGTCAAGGCGGAGCGCTCGGATACCTATAAGACACAGGCGCAGACGTTCAGGACGATGGCGCTGTCGGGGCAGATCAAGCCGCATTTTATCTTTAACTCCCTCGAAGCTGTCCGTGCGCTCTATCACCGTGACTTAAGGTCGGGGGATGAGGCGATCGGTCTGCTCTCCGACTTTCTCCGCGGGAGCATCAATTCTTTCGACAATGAGCTCGTTCCCTTCGAGACGGAGCTCGACAACGTCTTCAACTATACCGAGTTTGAAAATCTCAAGCGCAGTCACAAGATCGAAGTCATCTTCGACACCGATTTTACAGATTTCAAGGTCCCGCCCTTCTCTATCCAGCCCTTTGTCGAGAATGCGATGAAGTACAGCGGCGTGGAAAACAAGGAGGACGGCAGGATCGTTGTCTCGAGCTATCAGAGGGAAAACAAGGCGGTCGTGGAGGTCTCGGACAACGGCAAGGGGTTCGACCAGACGGCCGTGCAGGAGAGTTCCCACGGCATCCGTAACGCCTGTGAGCGGTTCGAAGTCCTGCTTGCCTGTTCCCCCAAGATCGTGAGCGTGGCGGGGAGCGGTACCTGCGTCACCATCGAGATCCCGCTGAACGTTTCCAAGGAGAAGAAAAAATGAGGATCGTAGTCATCGACGATGAAATGTACGCCCTGCAATC
This sequence comes from uncultured Clostridia bacterium, assembly GCA_947624805.1. Taxonomy (GTDB): domain Bacteria; phylum Bacillota; class Clostridia; order Christensenellales; family Borkfalkiaceae; genus Gallimonas. Next base: position 22,769 of record CANQLW010000020.1, read on the forward strand.
CTTTCTCGGGGAGGTCATCGACTGCGACGTGGAAGTCAGGTTCTTCAAGGACGACGAGCGCGCCGTGCTCGATTATATCCGAAAAAATCCAGTCGACGCCGTCTTCTCGGACGTGAGTATGCCAAGCATCGGCGGGTTCGAGCTCGCCGAAAAGATTATCGCGGCAAAGCGGGACATCGCCATCGTCTTCATCACGGGGATGTCGGTCACGGCGGAGGACCTGAGCGAGACGCTCAGACAAAACACGCTGGGCTTTCTCTATAAACCTTACAATGCAAACAAACTGCTCGAATACCTCAACCTCATCCGTAAGAGGACGCCGACGCTGTATGTGAAGACGTTCGAGGTCTTCGATTGCTTCGTGGACGGCAAGCTCGTCGAGTTTTCCTCCGCCAAGTCCAAGGAGCTCTTCGCCCTTCTCATCGCCTACAACGGCAGCAGTCTCACGATGACGGACGCGATCGACCATCTCTGGCAGAACAACGACGTCGAGAAGGCAAAGATCCTGTACAGGAACGCCGTGTTCCGCCTGAGGAAGACGCTCGAGGCGATCGGCGTCCCCTGCGTCGGCTTCGGGCGCGCCGTGCTCACGCTCGACAAGAGCTGTATCTCCTGCGACTACTGGGATTTCCTTCAACGGGGCGGGAGCGCCTACCGCGGGGAATTTCTCAAAAATTATGACTGGAGCATCGAGTATCTCCCCGAGCTCGACAGGATCGCCGCGTCCTTCCGCTGAGGGCAGATGATTTTGCATAGGCGGAGCGAACTGATTGCATTTTCCAAGCCGCTATGATAGAATAGATTTTGTACGAAAAGGAGACAGTTCCATGAAAGAATACCGCGTAGGCATCATCGGGGCGACGGGCATGGTCGGGCAGCGGTTTTTGACCCTGCTCGACGGGCATCCGTGGTTTACCCCCTCCGTCCTTCTCGCAAGCGGCAGAAGCGCGGGGAAGACGTATGCGGAGGCGGTCGGCGGAAGGTGGGCGATGCAGACTCCCATCCCCGACAGCGTCAAAGATCTCACCGTGCTCGATGCCGAAAAGGATGCAAAGAGGGTTGCGGAAGAGGCCGATTTCGTCTTCTGCGCCGTCAATATGAAAAAAGAGGAGATCCGTGCGCTCGAGGAGAGATATGCACGGCTCGAGCTCCCCGTCGTCTCCAATAACTCCGCCCACCGCTTTACGCCTGACGTCCCCATGGTCATCCCCGAGATCAACCCCGAACATCTGGCGGTCATCCCCGCACAGAAAAGGCGGCTGGGGACCAAGCGGGGGTTTATTGCCGTCAAGAGCAACTGCTCGCTGCAATCCTATGTGCCCCTTCTGCACCCTTTGCGAGAGTTCGGCATAAAATGCGCTGCGGTATGCACCTATCAGGCGATCTCGGGCGCGGGAAAGACCTTTGAACGGATGCCCGAGATCCTCGACAATATCATCCCCTATATCGGCGGCGAGGAGGAAAAGAGCGAACAGGAG